>VXWP01000079.1 GCA_009835325.1 Gemmatimonadota bacterium
GAGCGCTGATGGTGAACAACGCGGACTGGCTGCGCACGCTGAACTACATCACTTTCCTGCGGGAGATCGGAGAGCATTTCAGCGTGAACCGGATGCTGACGGCCGAGGCCTACAGGCTTCGAATGGAGACGGGTCTCACCTTCCTGGAATTCAACTACCAGATCCTCCAGGCCTACGATTTCCTCATGCTCTTCCGGGAGTACGGCTGCACGATGCAGTTCGGGGGAGACGACCAGTGGGGGAACATCGTGGCCGGCGTGGACCTGATCCGGCGCAAGGAACGGGCGGCTGCGCAGGCGATTACCACGCCCCTGCTGACCCTTTCGGACGGCAAGAAGATGGGCAAGACGGCCGAAGGCGCCATCTGGCTCGATCCCGGTATGACCTCACCCTACGACTTCTACCAGTTCTGGATCAACGTGGACGACCGGGACGTGGAAGGCCTCCTCGGCCATTTTACCTTCCTGCCCATGGAGCAGGTGCGGGAACTCGGCGCCCTCGAGGGCGAGAAGATCCGCCACGCCAAGTCGGTCCTGGCCTTCGAGGCGACGAAGATCACCCACGGCGAGGAAGCGGCGTCCCAGGCGGAGCGCGGCGCCCGGAGCGTATTCGGCGGCGCGCAGGCGGGGGCGGAAGACGTGCCCACCGTGGAGATCGGCCGGGAACGCCTGGAGGCCGGCATCAACGTGGTCGACCTGTTCGTGGAAGCCGAACTGGGCAAGAGCAAGAGCGAAGTGCGCAGGCTGATCCAGCAGGGCGGCGCTTCCGTCAACGGCGAGCGCGTGGACGCCATCGACCGAATGCTCGGTACGAGGGATCTTGACGACGAAGGCGTCCTGCTCCTGAGGGCCGGCAAGAAGCGGTTCCAGCGCGTCAAGACCGGGTAAGGCCGACAGTGTTCAAGAACCTCAATCCTGGCATGATCGGCATTCACGCTTCCCTCGCCGAAGCGCTGGATATGGCTGCGCAGTACGGGTTCGACGGTGTCGATATCAACCTGCCGGATGTGGCCGAAATGGCACGGGAGACTTCTGCCGGGGAGGTCCGCGATCTTTTTGAACGAGCCGGCCGCCGTCCCGGCAACTGGGGCCTGCCGATCGAATGGCACGGCGCAGGGGAAAAGTGGACGGAAGAGTTGACCCGGCTACGCCGGTATGCCGGCCTGGCACGGGACATCGGCGCACTGCGGACGACTGCCGTGGTCATGCCCTGGTCGGATGAACGGACCTTCGACGAGAACTACGCCTTCCACGTGGAGCGTCTGAAGCCCGTGGCCGAGATCCTCGGGGAGCACGACTGCCGCTTCGGCCTGGAGTTCATCGGCCCGGAAACGCTTCGTCGGGGCAGGAAGCACGCGTTCGTTTATACCATGGACGGCATGCTGGCGCTTTGCCGCGACGTGGGTCCGAACGTGGGCTTGCTGCTGGACCTGTGGCACTGGTACACATCCCACGGCACCTGGGATGACCTCACGCGGCTGGGCAACGGCGACGTGGTCAACGTACACGTCAACGACGCGCCGGCCGGGGTCCCGGTGGACGAGCAGATCGACAACAAGCGGTGCCTGCCCGGCGAGACCGGCGTCCTCGACATAGCCCGGTTCCTCAAGGCGCTGGACGCCATGGGCTACGACGGCCCGGTCACGGCCGAACCTTTCAGCGCGCGTGTGAACGCCCTGGCCCCGCGGGACGCCCTGCGGGAGACCTCCGAAGCCATGCATCGGGCATGGGCATCGGCTGGTATCGGATAATCGAAGCAGGTTCGAAAATGGCCTCATCTCCCGAACGTGTATCCGTCCACGGCGGCCATAGCGGGGAATTCTGCGACCACGCGGAAGACAAGCTGGAAGAGATCGTCAGGGCCTACATCGCCCATGGATACGCCTGGGTGGGCATCACCGAGCACATGCCGCCGGAGCGGGATGCATTGAGCTACCCCGACGAACTGGCGGCCGGGTTGAACGCCGTCGATCAACAGGCGAGATTTGCCGAGTACATGGCGACCTGTAGGCGGCTTCGGGAAAAGTACGCATCCGAAATCCGCATACTGGTAGCCTTCGAAACGGAAGGGTACAGCGGGTATGAAAGCTGGGTACCCGCGATGAGGGAGGCGCACGAACCCGACTATATCGTGGGTTCCGTGCACCAGATCAACGATGAGTTGTTCGATGGATCACCGGAATGGTACCGGGCCGCGGCGGATACGGTCGGGGGCGTGGACGAGCTGTACCGCGCGTACTTCGACCGCCAGTACGAAATGATCACGACGCTGCGTCCCGAGGTGATCGGCCATTTCGACCTGGTCCGGATCTTCGACCCCGACTACAGGGCGCGCCTCGTTAAGCCGCTCGTGTGGGAACGGGTCGTGCGCAATCTGGAGGCGATCCGGGATCTCGGTTCGATCCTGGACTTCAACCTGGCCGCGCTTAAAAAAGGTCAGCCCGAGCCCTATGTCTCCCGGCCGGTACTCGAGCAAGCCCTTAAAATGGAAATCGCCGTGGTACCTGGGGACGATTCCCACAGTGTAGGAAACGTCGACCGACACTGGGACGAGGGTATCCGTTTCCTGCGGGAAGCGGGGTGCGATCTGAACTGGAAGTGTCCTGCCTAGTACCTTCGCTCCCAGGGCCCAATCGGCACCTCGATCAGCGTCGGGGCGTCCGCCGCCGCAGCTTCGCCCACGGCCGCTTCCAGCTGTGACGGGTCCTCGGCCAAAACCCCCCTTGCGCCATAGGCTGCGGCCAGTTTGACGAAATCCGGATTGTGTAGTTCGGTGCCGATTACGCGGCCGTCAAACTCCTCCATCTGGGCCCGCCACACATTGCCGTAGGCGTTGTCGTTGAACACGACGGTCACGACGTTGATGCCGTACTGTACGGCCGTGGCTAGTTCCTGGAGGTTGTAGAGGATGCCGCCGTCGCCGGAGACCACGACGACCGCGCGGTCGGGGCGTCCGATCTTGAGGCCGATGCCGACGGGGAACACGCTGCCGAGTGTGCCGTGGTGCGAGGAAGTCTGGTATCCCCTCGGGGACTGGGATTGGTAGTAGTTCCGTCCGTAGTATCCCATCTGGTTCATCCCGCCCACGAAGATCCCGTCATCCGGAATCGCCGCGCGCATGGCGTCCATGAAAGCGCCCTGGGGCTGGAGTTGTTCCGCGGGACCGAAACGGTGGGCGTTGATCGCCTGGATGTCTTCGGTGACGTTGGGCCTCGGCGCGGACAGGCCTGTCAGGTTGTCGTAAAGGTCTTCCAGGCTCAATGTGGCGTCGCCCAGGATGCCGTGGGTATGGCTTCCGTCCTGGTTGATCTCGTCGGGATCGTCGTCGATCCGGATCACCGTCTGTCCATCCAGTCGCGCGCTCAGGTCGGTCGCCGTGCCCACGGCCAGGATCACGTCGCATTCGTCCACGCGGTCCTTCAGCGGCTTGAACCGCGCCTCGAACATCCCCAGCGAAAGCGGATGCCGTGACGGAAGGATGCCCTTCCCGCTGCGGCTGCTGACGACCGGGCTGCCCAGGTGCTCGGCGATCTTCCGGACCAGCGGCGCGCCTTCCGACGCCCCGGCGCCGACCCAGATCAGGGGCCGTTTCGATTCCGCGAGCAGCCGGGCCGCGCGTGCCAGTTGGCCGGTGTCGCCCGCCGCGGGCGAATATGACGCCGCTTCCACCGGGCGGACCTCCTCCTCGGTCCTGAATACGTGGGGGCCGATCTCCAGGACGACGGGCCGTTTCCGCGGGGTGCTGAGCTGGCGGAACGCCTCCCGGACCAGGCCGGGGACGTCGCCGGGCGATTCCGCACGGCCCGCCCACTTCGAATAAGCGCCGTATTCGCCCCGGCTGTCGTGCCGGGGCCGGTCGGGTATGGACACGCCGTGGTGGTCTCCGGTGACCAGCAGCACGGGCGAGGACTGGGCGAAAGCGGTGGCCAGTCCGGCCGTGGTGTTGAAGAACCCGGGGCCTTCGACCGCGATGCCCACGCCTGGCTTGCCGCTCACGCGGGCGTAGCCGTCGGCAATGTAGCTGATCGCCTGTTCGTTCCGCGTGGTGATGTACCGCATGCCCTCCTGCCGGTAGATCGCGTCGATGGCTTCGTATTGGCCGGCGCCGGGCAGTCCGAAGACGACCTCGACGCCGTTGGCGTGCAGGGACCGGACGAGGGCCTCACCGCCGTTCATGACGGGCATCGGTAACTCCTCTTTTCATTGATCTGTGTTTTAATCACTAACCTGAAGTCTGCAATCTGAAGTCTACGCACCGGCAGCCTGCCTGCGGAACCACAGCAGGTACACCGGCACGCCGAGCAGCAGGACGACAATGCCCGGCAGGGCGTCGCCGAAGCTGAAAACGACCGTCGATACGATGTATCCGAGGGATACCACGATGAAGAAGAGCGGTGTGACGGGATAACCCCACACCTTGAACGGCCGGGGTTCGTCAGGATACTTCCGGCGGAGGATGAACACGGCGATCACGGTCAACACGTAGAACACGAACAACACGTACATCACGGCCAGGACGATTTCCATGAAGTTCCCGACGAGGCTCCACGCCATGCCCAGGATGGTCAGGGTGGTGATCGTTCGAGAGGGGGTCCGGAACCTGGGATGCACCCGGGTGAACCAGCCGAAGAAGAGGCGCTCGCGGGCCATGCCGTAGGCGATGCGCGGCATGTACATGATGTTGGCGTTCAAGGTGCCGAAGGTGGCGACGATCACCGCCAGAGAGGTGAGCGATCCACCGATCGGACCGATCAGCCGTTCCGCCACCTCGGCGGCAATCTGGTTCGACCCGGCGATTTCGTCGATGTTCATGACGTAGAGGTATGCCCAGTTGACGGCCAGGTAGACCAGCATGCAAAGACTCAGACCGATGATGATGGCCAGGGGCAGTACGCGACGCGGGTCCTTCACCTCACCCGCCACGTTGTTCGTGTTGTACCAGCCGTTGTACGAGAACAGGATGCCGACCATGGCCGTTCCCAGCGCACCGAAGAGGCCCATTTCCCTGCCCGTGGCCGACGGCGTGGAGAAATGCTCCGCGGACCCGCCGACGATCAGGGCGAGGAATACCAGGCCCAGCAGGGCCGCGACCTTGGCGAAGGTGGACACATTGGATATGATCCCCCCGAATCGCACGCCCGCATAATTGACGGCTCCGAGCAGGGCCAGGACGGCGAAGATCGCCAGGTGCTGGGTCGAGACCATTACCGGTCCAGCCTGCAGCAGCACGTGTTCCAGGGAGATGTCCGGTACGAAGTAACCGAGGTACGAGGTGCAGATCATGGCGACGGCGGCCAGCGCACCGGGACAGATCACGGCGGTTTCCGTCCACCCGTAGAGAAAGGACACGTAGGGGGGATAGGATTCCCGCAAGTACACAATGATGCCGCCCGTGCGGGGCATCATGGCACCCAGTTCGGCGAAGCACAGCGCACCCGAGAAGCAGAGCAGGCCGCCGATGACCCAGACCAGCAGGAACAGTTCGGGGGAGCCCAGTACGGCCGCAATACCCGCGGGCGCGCCGAATATGCCGGATCCGATGATGCCGCCTACGATGATCGTCGTGGCCGCGACCAGGCCAAGATCCCGGGCCAGTTCGGTCTCGAGTTGAAATCGGCTTCCGACGCGATCGGGTGATGATTCAGCCATGGCCTTCCTCCGTTGCCGCCACGCACGGGAACTGGATTGATTTGAATAATCGAAGAAACTTAAAACAAAATGGACCTGGCATGATCGTCAAGGACAATATACCCCGCGTACATCCGCTTTGACAGGTTCCCTCGAAAATGGTATATTCAGCCCGGTTTTCGTCTTCCTTCTCTGCAACCAGGCGGACCTGAAATGCACCTAATCGTCGCCATCGTAGGCATGACCGGATCGGGAAAATCGACGGCCGCCGAATGTCTGGTCGACCGGGGCTGGCGCCATATCCGTTTCGGCCAGGTGACCATCGACCGGCTCAGGGCGGAAGGCCGGGACGTGAATCCGGAGAACGAGAAGGAGATGCGGGAAGGGTTGCGGCGTGAACACGGGATGGGCGCCTTCGCGCTGCTTTCGCTGCCCGCCATCGAGGAAGGGCTGAAACACGGCCACGTGGTGATCGACGGGCTGTATTCGTGGTCGGAACACAAGATCCTGAAGGAAACCTTCGGCGACCGCATCCACGTGGTGGCCGTGGTCTCATCGCCGAAGACCCGCTACCGCAGGCTGGAGCACCGGACCCACGACGCGCTGACGGATCCCCAGTTCCGGATGCGTCCCCTCACGGCGGACGAGGCGCGAAAGCGGGACCACGCGGAGATAGAGAACATCGAAAAGGGCGGCCCCATCGCCATGGCGGACTTCACCATCGTCAACGAATCGGCCCCGGAGGACCTGGTCGACGCCGTCCTGGCCTACGTGGATCGCGTCACTTCAACGTAACCGGCCAGCCAACGCTTACAACGGCAGGGCGATGGCCTTGCCTTCCGACATGCTCCGGGTCACGGCTTCGGTGAATTCCATGTACTTGACCCCAACGTCGAAGGGCGTGTGGGACTCCTTTTCCACCCCGCGAATGGCAGTG
>VXWP01000080.1 GCA_009835325.1 Gemmatimonadota bacterium
TGACAGTCCTTGCCGCTTGGCCTATTATTGCCTGCGCGCTTCGACCGACAAGCGGACCGGCTGTGCTGTTTTCATAGCGATGACCTTAAGGAGTAAGCCCGATGAAGAGCGGTATTCACCCGGAATACAAAGAAATCACGGTATCCTGCGCCTGTGGCAATACGTTCCAGACACGATCGACGATCGACACGATCCACGTGGAGATCTGTTCGGCGTGCCATCCCTTCTATACCGGGAAGCAGAAGATGGTCGACAGTGCGGGCCGCGTGGAACGCTTCAACAGGAAGTACGGAATAAACGAGTAATCCTAAGGGCCGAAGTCGCCCGTTCCTTCCAGGCGCGATGGCCCGGCTTGCCACGACCATCGGTCGCGCCGCTCCCCTTTCCTATTCCATGCCTCCATGTTACTCCATCAACTCGAAAACATCGTACGACGCTTCGAGTCGCTCGACCGTCAACTGGCGGACCCTTCCGTAACCACCGATCCGAACAAAATGCGCGAAATCGGGCGGGCGTACCGGGAACTGACCCCGGTCGTCGACCGGTACCGCGTGTACCGGAAAGTCCTGGACGACCTCGAGTCGGCCCGGTCGGTACTGCAGGAGTCCGCGGCCGATCCCGACATGGCCGAACTCGCCCGGGACGAAGTAGAAAGCCTCGACCGGGAACGGACGGCCATGGAGGAGGAGCTCACGCGGATGATCGTACCCAGGGATCCCGAAGACGAGCGCAATATTATTTGCGAGATTCGCGCGGGTACGGGGGGCGACGAGGCGGCGATCTTCGCCGGAGAGTTGTTCCGCATGTACAGCCGGTACGCGGACAGCCGCGGATGGAAGACGGAAACGCTGAATGCCAACGGAGCGGAAAGGGGCGGCGTCAAGGAGGTCTTCTTCCAGATCGAGGGCAAGGGGGTCTACGGCAGGCTGAAGAACGAAAGCGGCGTCCATCGTGTGCAGCGGGTCCCCGTAACGGAAACACAGGGGCGGGTGCACACCTCCGCCGCCTCGGTGGTCATTCTGCCCGAAGCGGAGGAAGTCGAAGTGGAAATCGACGAGAAGAAAGACCTGGTCTTCGATGTTTTCCGATCCTCCGGCCCTGGAGGCCAGAGCGTCAACACGACCGATTCTGCGGTGCGCATTACCCATGTGCCGACCGGCCTGGTCGTCTCGTGCCAGGACGAGAAGTCGCAGCACAAGAACAAGGCCAAGGCCATGAAGGTATTGCGCGCCCGTCTGCTGGACATGGCCCGGCAGGAACAGGAAGCGGAGATGGCGAGCAGCCGCCGGTCCCAGGTGAGATCGGGAGATCGAAGCGAGAAGATCCGGACCTACAACTTCCCGCAGGGAAGGGTCACGGACCATCGCATCGGTCTGACGCTGTACAAGATCGACCAGGTCCTCGAAGGGGACATCGACGAGATCGTGGAGTCCCTGGCGGAGGCGGACCGGGCGGAGAAAATGGCCCAGTTGACGTCTGCATGACGCAGGCCGCCCGGGCCACCCAGGCCACCGGATGTGATTCATGAACGAATTCGAATGTCCCACCGCAACGACCGTGCTTCAGGCGGTTGACTGGGCGGCCCGGAAGCTGGACGGCCGGCCGGGTCACGTCAGTCCGGCGGGTCACGTCAGCCGTGTCGAATCGGAACTGCTGCTCGGCGAGGTATGCGCGTCGAGCCGACTCGGGCTGTACCTGGATCACGACCGGCGGCTCGACCCACTGGAATCTTCGCGGTTTTCGGCGCTGGTTGACCGGAGAATGCGCGGGGAGCCGGTCCAGTATCTCACGGGCCGTACGGAATTCTACGGTCGCGAGTTCGAGGTTTCGCCCGCCGTGCTGATCCCCCGGCCCGAGACCGAACGGCTCGTCGACCACGTGCGCCCCTGCCTGGATGGGGTGCACCACGAGCGGGCCGGAAGTCCGGCCGTGCGATTCGCGGACGTCGGCACCGGCTCGGGTGTCCTGGCGGTCACGCTCGCCCTGGAATGCCCGTTCGCGCGAGGGTACGCTACGGATGTTTCCCCGGGGGCCCTGGAGGTCGCGCGCAGGAATGCCGGCAATCTCCTGGGGGACCGTCACAGACGGATCACCTTTATGCAGGGTTCGATGCTGGCGCCACTCGATGCGCGTGGACCGCACGCCCTGGACCTGATCGTGGCCAATCCGCCCTACGTCGCTTCCCGGGAAATGGACGGCCTGCCGGAGGAGGTTCGCGGATACGAACCCCGGCTGGCGCTTCACGGCGGCGAAGGCGGACTGGATTACCATCGCGAACTCATCGACCAGGCCCCGCGTTATCTGAACGCAGGCGGGATGATCGCCCTGGAGATCGGCGCGGGGCAGTCCGCCGCGGTGGCCCGCTTGATGGCGGATCGCCGCGCCTATGGAAACGTGGAGATCGTGAAGGATTACAATGGCCTGGACCGCGTCGTGTCCGCCCAATACGTCGGATAGGCCAGGCATCACCGACCGGAAGGTGCAAAATGCTCAATAACCACCGCCTCATGATACTCGGAACAGGAAACATGGGATCCTGCCTGCTCGGCGGCATACGCAGAGCGAATCTCGTTCCCCCGGACCAGATCGTGATTACCGGCCTTCGGTCCGACCATCTGGAGGATCTGTCGAATCAGTGGGAAGTACGGTGGACCACCGACAACCGGGAAGCGGTGCGCGAAGCGGATATCGTCATGATCTGCCTCAAGCCCCAGGCCATCGAGCGCGTGGTGGACGAGGTACGCGACTTGCTGCGTCCCGACCAGCTGCTGATCACGATCGCGGCGGGGGTGACGACAGCCGGGATCACCGAAATGACGCGCACGGAGAATCCCGTCGTGCGCGTGATGCCGAACATTGCCTCGCTGGTGGACGAAGGGGCCGCCGCCATTTCACCGGGCAGGTACGCCGGCGAAGAACACAAGCAGATGGCCGCCCGGATCTTCCAGGCCGTGGGACGGGTCGTGTTCGTGAACGAACATCTGCTGGACGCCGTAACCGGGCTCAGCGGCAGCGGTCCCGCCTACATCTATATGGTCATCGAAGCGCTGTCCGACGGCGGCGTGAAAATGGGCCTGCCCAGGGACGTCGCCCTGGACCTCGCGGCCCAGACCGTGCTCGGCGCCGCGCGGCTGATCCAGGAGACCGGCAAGCACCCCGCGGTGCTGCGCGACCAGGTCCTGACGCCGGGCGGCACCACCATCGCGGCGGTCCACGACCTGGAAATCCGCGGATTGCGCAGCATGCTGATCAGCGCAGTCGAAACCGCCACCCAGCGATCGCGGGAACTCCGGGACGGCAAGTAGACCAGCCCCCTGGTCTACAGGTAGTGCCTGCCGTACGACGCACCGATTCAGTAAGCCCTCCAGTTTTTTTTCATTTTTTTTCAACGTACAGGATTGCGTAACCCGCGCAGCGCCCGGTATATCGGAGCCGCTACGCCCTTACCGCGTTTCTGGCGCCATATAGTGTCATTTCGAAGGTGTTCCGTGGCATATGGTGTCAACATATGATGTGTATCAACATATATATAGTCTTTTGTGCACATGGAGTTACGGAGTTTTCCTTATCCAAAGGTAAAGAAAACCGATGTAAGTCCGATTTTTTTTTTGACAATATGGGGGGCACAATGTAGTATAGTGGGTAAAAGTGGGACAAAGTGGGTCACCGAACATCCTAACTGCCAAACACTTGTGTAGTATTCTTGAATGATCACCTCACGTTAGGGTGTTTACTCCTTTGTATTTCAAGGAGATGACGGATGGTCAACTTCCTGGGATCATACACGCACACCGTGGATCACAAAGGACGGGTGAATGTCCCTGTGAAGTTTCGGAAGCACATCCGGACCGACGAGGACGATACGCTGATCATAACGCGGGGACTCGACGGATGCCTTTTCGTATATCCGATCGACGAGTGGGAGCAGATCGACACCCGATTGCGCGAACTGCCCGTCACGAAGCAGAACACGCGGGTATTCATCAGGATGCTCTCGTCGGAGGCCGTGGCGGTTTCCATGGACAAGCAGGGGCGCATCGCGCTTCCCCGGCAACTGATCGAACGCGCCGGCATAGCATCCGAAGTGCTGATCGTCGGTACGCTTGACCACTTTGAAGTCTGGAGTCCCAAGGAATACAAGAAGGTGATGGACGAATCGGGACACACCTACGAAGAAATCGCGGAATCCCTGTTCGTCTGATCATTTGAAGCCCATGGGCAAACGCAGCAGCGGAATAGTCATGGGTCTGGCAGATTCGTACATCCATGTTCCCGTTCTTGCCGGGGAAATAGCCGATATGATCGTCTGGAACAGTTCGGGCACATACGTGGACGGAACCATAGGAGGAGGCGGGCACGCGCGCGCAATCATGGACAGGCTTGATGAATCCGGCCGGCTGATCGGGCTGGACAAAGACCTCGAAGCGGTCCGCGTGTCCAGGGCCAGGCTTGCGGGCGGCGGAACCCCTCGCGTGGAAATCATGCATCGTGACTTTACGGAACTGGCGTCCGTGCTGAAAGCGGAACGCATCCCACGGGTGGACGGTCTGTTTCTAGACCTGGGCGTGTCATCGTACCAGATCGATACGCCCGGCCGTGGTTTCTCCTTCCAGTCCGAAGGTCCGCTCGATATGCGCATGGACCGGGGCGGGGCGCTGACGGCAGCCGATATCGTCAACGGGGGTTCCCGGGACGAAATCGAACGGATCATCGGGGAGTACGGCGAGGAACGGCAGGCCCGCAGCGTCGCGAACGCGATTGTCAGGAACCGCGCGAAGTCACCGCTGACCTCCACCACCGGGCTGGCAGAGACGATCAGGTCGGCGGTCCGCAGCAGATGGGCGGTCAAGTCCTGCGCCCGGGTGTTCCAGGCACTGCGCATCGCCGTGAACCAGGAGCTGGACAGATTGAGAACGGCATTAGACAACCTGCTGCCGCTGTTGAGCGGCCGGGGTCGTTTCGGAGTCATATCCTATCATTCGTTAGAGGACCGCATGGTCAAGCGTACGTTCGAAACCTGGGCTTCGGATTGCATTTGCCCGCCGGGTCTTCCGCAATGCGTGTGCCGGCACGAGCGCGTCGCCGTGATGCACACCAGGCGGGCCGTCGTGGCTTCACGGGAAGAGGTCACGGCAAACCCGCGGGCCCGAAGCGCCAGGTTTCGTATGATCGAACGTTTGCCCGACGATCAATCCGAACGCTGAAATCCGCACCACCTATTTCGACCGGAGAGGCCGACATGAAATCCGCATTCAGATTCTGCAGCGACCATCCGTACATGGGACAGTTGTTCAGCTGGATCGGTATGATCGCGCTCGTCACGTCGCTGAGCATGTTCTACATCTGGCACCAGGATGTAACCAGGACGCTGAAGCGGGAGATCCTTCAACTGGAGCACCAGAAGGAGGCGATGGAAAAGAAAAGCGCCTACCTGCACGTGCGGATCGTTCGGCTCGCGGAACAGCTCCGGAACGAAACCGTGGCCATGCAACGTTTCGAACTGGAACACGCGGCGGTAGGACAGGTCGTGGTCATGGACGCGGTGGACACGGCCGTGGCATTGGCCGGCACCGAGCCCGATGTAAGGGCGATCGCGGGAAAACCTTCGGAAGACGCATTGATCCTCGCCTCGTTCCGAACGGCTCGAGTGGATACCCGATGAGGAACACCCGATATGGTCGCGAAATCCTGTATGCGCAGACTGACCCTCCTCTTCGCGATCGGTATGTTGCTGTGTGCAGGTCTTGGATATCGAATCGCCCTGATACAGATTCGCGACGGCGAGACCTACAGGCAGCGAGCGCGTGATCAGCAGCACAGGGTCGTCACCATCGATCCCCGCCGGGGCCGTATCTTCGATCGAAACGGGAACACGCTGGCGCTGAGCGTCGAGTTCGACTCCTTCGGCATCCAGGATCTCGACAGGGCCCGGCTCAATAGCGCCGACGTCGGCAACCTGGCCGTACAACTCTCCCAGATCACCGGCGAAGATCCCCGGCATATCGTGGACCGGATTTCCGGATCCTCCGACTTCCGGTACCTGGTACGATGGGTGAATCCGGAGACCAGCGAACGGATAAGGAGTCTGTCCACCTACCCCCGTTTCGAACCCTATATCCGCACGGAAAAGGAAGCCAGGCGGGTCTATCCCTACCGGACCGCCGCCGGCCAGGTCCTGGGATTCAGCGTCGATGGTGCCGGACGGGCCGGGTTCGAAATGGAACATAACCGGCTGCTGTCCGGTATAGAAGGATACAGCGTAGTCCAGATCGATGCCCAGCGGCGGGCCTATACGTGGCTGGATGACTACCAGAAGTCGGCGGAGAATGGCGCGGACGTCGTCCTGACGATCGATATAGCGGCCCAGGTCGCCGCAGAACAGGTGCTCGAAGAGGCGATCGCATGGCACGAAGCCGTTGGCGGCATGGTCATCATGATGGATCCGGGAAACGGCGACATACTGGCCATGGCCAGTTCACCGGATTTCGATCCCAACACGCCGGGCCGATTCCCATTCGAAGCCCAGAAGATCAGGCCTGTGGTAGACACCTACGAGCCCGGTTCGACGTTCAAGATCGTCGCGGCGACCGCGGCCCTGGAGACCGGCGCGTTCTCGCTCGAAGACCGGATCGATACGAGCGGAGGGCGGATCGAATTGGGTACCCAGACGATTTCGGACCACGACGTCTTCGATGAACTGACCGTGCGGGAAGTCTTCGAGCATTCCAGCAACGTGGGTACCGTGAAAATCGCCCTGGAACTCGGCGAGAAGACCTTTTACGAATACACCCGGTCATTCGGTTTCGGCATGAAGACGGGCGTCGCACTGCCGGGCGAGGTCAATGGGATCCTGCACAAACCGGCCAGGTGGTCCAGGTCGACGCTGCCCACCATGTCCATCGGCTACGGGGTTTCCGTTACCGGGGTGCAACTGGCGGCCGCCTACTGCGCGGTGGCCAACGGGGGGCAGCTCCTGCAACCCCGGATCATCAGGTCCATCACGCGGAATGACGGTACGGTGGTGTCCTTTCCGAAATCCGTCGTTCGAAGAGTGATGAAGCCACAGACCGCAGAGACCCTGCTGAACGTATTTACCGGGGTGGTGGACCGGGGCACGGGGACGAAGGCGGCGGTTCCCGGATTCAAGGTCGCCGGGAAGACCGGTACGGCCTGGAAAGCGCGTGAGGACGGCAGGGGGTACACCCGGAACTACCGGTCGTCGTTCGTCGGCATGTTTCCCGCGTCGGATCCGGAAATCGTCGTACTGGTCATGATCGACGAACCGAAGAAGCGCGGTTTCTACGGTGGATCCGTAGCCGCGCCCGTCTTCAATAAAATCGTTCGCCGTCTCGTCCATATGCCTGACGGCCCGGTGGAATCGATTCCTGAATCCGATGACGGCCTGCCGCTGCACCTGGCCTCTATCGAACCGAATACCGCTTCGGATCGTGAATCCGAACTGTCCGACTGGTCAGGCCCGGGCTTCAGCGGACCGATGCCTCGAGACCTGTTGCCGATTGACGACCGCTGGGTAATCGAGCGTTCCGGTTCCTTCACCGGGGCGGAGCGGGCCCGGATCGCACTGCCGTCCGTGATCGGCATGAGCGTACGGGAAGCCGTCAAGACCCTGGCCGAAATGGGCATCGAAGCAACCATAGTCGGTACGGGTTACGTCCGGCGCCAGATTCCGGCACCGGGCCACGGAGTCTATTCCGGTGATCGATGCATCATCGAATGCGGCCCATACAACTAGCCGTCCCAGCGCTCACCCCGAGCAGACGACGGCCCTGAGGGTCAAGACCTTGATACAGCTTTCCACACTACTGGACGCGCTGCCTCGCAAAGAGGTGATCCGCCCGCCGGGTCTGACCGGCCGTACCGGCCAGACTGACCGGGCTGACCGGGCGGGCCGGGCTGACCAGGCTGACCAGGCTGGCCGGGAGATCGGCGGGATCGTCCATGACTCGAGGTCCGTTAATCCCGGCGACGTTTTCGTCGCGCTGCGCGAGCCGTCGGGCCGCGACGGCCACCGGTACGTTCGCGACGCGGTGGCGCGGGGCGCCTCGGTCGTGGTCCAGGAAAACGAAGAACGCCTCGATGACGCGACCACGATAATCGTTCAGGACACCTCCAGGGCTTACGGCCTGATGGCTGCCGCGTATTACGGCCGGCCTGCGGACGACCTCTGCCTGGTCGGCGTCACGGGGACCAACGGCAAGACGACGGTGTCGCTGCTGGTCGAGGCCATCCTCCGGGAGCGCGGCCGGTCCGTGGGTGGCATCGGCACGCTGGGCAGCCGGTACATGGGCGAGATGCTCGATTGGAAGCTGAGTCACACCACGCCTTACCCGATGGAGCTTCACCGCACCTTAAGTGAGATCAGGGATCGGGGAGGTGAATGCGTCGTCATGGAAGTATCCTCCCACAGCCTGGCCTGGCAGCGACTGTCCGGCCTGCGGTTCAGCACGGGCGTCTTTACCAATCTGTCCCGTGAACACCTGGACGACCACAAGACTTTCGACGCTTACCGGGAAGCCAAGACGCTGCTTTTCTCCGAACTGCTCGACGAGGAGGGCACCGCTGTCCTCAACATGGACGATCCCGCCTTCGTGCATTTCAAGAACGCCTCGCGCGCGCGCGTCCTTACCTATGGACTGGACAAGAGAGCAGACGTCCACAGGGCGGGTCCGATCGGATACCACGCGGACCGGACCACCCTTGCGGTGCAGGTGCGTTCCGATCCGCCGTTCAACGTGACGCTGCCGCTCCTGGGTCGATTCAACGCATACAATGCCCTGGCGGCGATTTCCGTGGGGCTGGAGTTCGGCATCGACGGCGCGCTGATGAACCGGGCCGTATCCGGGATAAAGGTGCCCGGCCGGCTGGAACGCGTCGACGCCGGACAGCCGTTCAACGTGCTCGTGGATTTCGCCCATACGCCCGATGCGCTCGGTGCCGTGCTGTCGACCTGCCGGGAATGGACGCGGGGGAACCTGACCGTCGTGTTCGGCTGCGGCGGGGATCGGGACCCGGGAAAGCGGCCCCTCATGGGCCGGGCGGCGTCCACCCATGCCGACGTTGTCATCGTGACGACCGACAACCCCAGAACGGAACCGCCCGACCGTATCATACGGGATATCGAGCCGGGCCTCCTGCCCAACGTCCGCTCCCATATCGTCCAGGACCGTGGAGAAGCGATTCGGAAGGCCCTGCGCGAAGCGGGCGAAGGCGACACCGTGCTGATTGCCGGGAGGGGAGACACGGTCTACCAGGTCGTGGGCGATGCGCAGATCGAGTTCGACGACCGGATCAAGGCCCGGGAATGCCTCGAGGCGCACTATGGATAATCACAACGGTACGGAGGAGCCCACTCTGATGGAGATAGCCGGAATCATGGGCGGCAGCCTGCACGTTCCGTCCCCGGCGCTTCGACGCAGCCGGATCACGGGCGTCTGTTCGGATACCCGGCGAATCGAGGCTGGCAATCTGTTCGTCGCGATTGCCGGCGAACGATTCGACGGTCACGACTTCGTACCCGATGCCATGCGCGCGGGTGCGTGTGCCTCCCTCGTCACGGACGACTGGCACGCGCGCCGGGCGGACCGGGAAGCCCCGGACGCCGCGCGAATCGTCGTACCCGCGGTAATTCCGGCACTGCAGGCTTTCGCGGGCTGGCACAGGAGGCGTTTCGACCTGCCCGTAGTCGCGGTTACGGGCTCCAGCGGAAAGACCACCACCAAGAACATGATCGCCGCCGTGCTGGGAGAACGCTACCGGGTGTTCAAGACCCCCGGGAATCTGAACAGCCAGTTGGGCGTCGCCGAAGCCCTGTTTACCCTGCATGGAGATCACGGCGCCGCGGTGCTCGAACTAGGCATGAACCATGCGGGCGAACTGGACCGGCTGTCCCGGATGACCCGTCCATCCATCGGCGTGATAACCAACGTGGGGCCCGCGCATATCGAGTTCTTCGAGTCCATCGAAGGCATTGCCCGGGCCAAGGGCGAGATCCTCGACCACCTGCCGGAAGGCGGGAGCGCGGTGTTGAACGCCGACGACCTCCTCGTCATGAAGCAGGCCGGCCGCAGCCTTGCGCGGGTGGTCACCTTCGGCCGCAGCGCGGGTGCCGACGTCAGGCTGGCACGCGTAAGGACCGAGTTGTCCGGATCGGCCTTCACATTGTCGGACGGGGCTTCCTTTCGAGTAAACCTGATGGGGGAGCACCAGGTCATGAACGCTGCGGCCGCCGTGGCGGTGGGCAGGCTCTCGGGAATCGCCGACCAGGCCATCGCCCGTGCGCTGCGGAGCGTCGAGCCCACGCCCATGCGCATGGAATACAGGAAGGCGGGCGCCGTTCACCTGATAAACGACGCGTACAACGCCAATCCGTCGTCTATGAAAGCGGCCCTGGACGCACTGGCAACGGCCGAAGGACGTAAACTGGTCGTCCTCGGAGACATGCTGGAACTGGGCGACCTGGGCCGGGCGGCGCACCGGGATATCGGTAGGCGCGCCGCGGAGGTGGCGGAGCGGATCATCACGGTGGGAGAACTGGCCCGTGAGATCGCCGTGGCCGCGGTGGACGGCGGCATCCCGGCTTCTCGCGTCGTGTCCTGCAGCTGCAACGA
This sequence comes from Gemmatimonadota bacterium, assembly GCA_009835325.1. Lineage (NCBI taxonomy): Bacteria > Pseudomonadati > Gemmatimonadota > Gemmatimonadota bacterium. Next base: position 10,629 of record VXWP01000080.1, read on the forward strand.
CGAGGCCGCCGCCGCGGTACTGGCGGAAGTTGAAGACGGAGACGTGGTACTCGTCAAGGGATCGCGCGGCATGCGAATGGAAACCGTCGTGGAATACCTGGAGAAGTCGATCGGCCAGGGCGAAATGGGGTAAGCCCGTGTTGCATCAACGTATTGATCTTCCACTGCTGGTCTCGTCGCTGCTCCTGCTCTGCGTGGGCTCGGTCATGGTTTACAGCGCGAGTTCAGCCGTTGCCGCGGAGATGTTCTCCGGGGACAGCGGATTCTTCGTTAAACGTTACCTGGTGCGGTTGATCCTCGGAATCGTCGTCCTGATCCTCTTCGCCAGCCTGAATTACCAGAAACTGCAGAAGTGGTCCCCGATCCTGATCGTCATCGGCATGGGGTTTCTGGCCCTCGTATTCGTTCCCGGTATCGGGATGACCATCCGAGGAGCGTCGCGCACGATAAACCTGTTCTCCATGACGATTCAGCCCGCGGAGGGGGTCAAGATCGCCCTGGTGATCTTCCTGGCCTACTGGCTGGCCAGGCGCCAGCACGTCATGGAACGGTTTTTCACCGGTTTTCTGCCCGTGCTGGCGGTGATCGGGGCCACCTGCCTGCTGATCGGCCTGCAGCCGGATTACGGCACCGCGATCGTGCTGGCCGCGACCGCCTTCGCAGTGCTCTATGTCGGCCGAGCCCGGTTACTGCACCTGGCAAGCGCCGTGGGGATCATGATCCCGGCCCTCTTCTACAAACTGTACTCGTCCGCGCACAGCCGGGGCCGGCTCATGACCTACTTCGAACGGTTTTTCGGCGATTCCGCCGATCAGGCCCAGAATTTCCAGGGCGCGGACTACCAGTTGCAACAGGCACTGATCGGCCTGGGCACGGGAGGCGTGTTCGGCAACGGACTGGGGCAGAGCCGGCAGAAGTTCCTTTTTCTTCCCGATCCCCATACGGATTTCGTGTTCGCGGTGATCGGTGAGGAACTCGGGTTCCTGGGGTCGGTGGCGGTGCTGGGCCTCTTCGTCGTCTTCGCCTGGAGAGGGGTCCGCATCGCCCGCATGGCGCCGGACGCCTTCGGGTTTTTCCTGGCATCGGGGCTGACCATGCTCATCACGCTGCACGTGCTGGTGAACATCGGGGTGGTGACGGGCTTGCTGCCCACCACGGGCCTGCCGCTGCCGTTTCTGAGCTACGGAGGGTCCTGGCTGCTCGTCTGCATGATGAGTATCGGGATCCTGCTTAACATATCCAGAATGACCTACCGCCGTCAGAGACTGCAGTATGACTGATCGGACAGACGGAACCGGCCGGACCGAAAGGGCCGGCCGGCAAGGACCGGAGATGACTTGCCGCCACGCGCATTTCATCGGGATAGGCGGAATCGGCATGAGCGCACTGGCTGAACTGATGCTCGGTTATGGATACAAAGTCAGCGGGTCGGACCTGCGGGGCACGCAGTTGACCGACCGGTTACATGGTCTCGGAGCGTCCGTCTTCAAGGGCCACGACCCGGCCAACGCGGAGGGTGCGGACCTGATCGTGTACTCCTCCGCCATCCCCGGGGACAATGCCGAGCTCGAGGCGGCCCGCCGGCTGGGCCGGCGCACCGTCACCCGCGCCGAACTGCTCGGCATCCTGACGCGCGGGACGCAGGGCATCGCCGTGGCGGGCACCCACGGAAAGACCTCCACGTCGGCCATGATCGTCAAGGTACTGGCCGACGCGGGGCTGGACCCGACGGCCGTCATCGGCGGGGTCATGACGGAAAACGGATCCAATGTCCGCCGTGGAAACGGTCCCTTTATGGTCGTGGAAGCCGATGAATACGACCGTTCGTTCCATGCGCTGACGCCCGCGGCGGCCGTGATCACTTCGGTGGACGCCGACCACATGGAATACTACGGTTCGCAGGAAGCCATCGATGAAGCCTTTACCGTCTTCGCCCATCTCGTACCCGAGGACGGGTCCCTGATCGTGTGCGCGGACGACCCGGGCATCGGCAGAATCCGGCCCGGCCTGCGTCGCCGCCTGGTGACCTACGGGCTTTCGGCGCAAGCCTGCATCCGGGCGGACCGGGTGGAATCGAAAGGCTGGAGCATTTCCGCCGAGGTGTACGTGCGGGACGTTCCGGCCGGCCGGCTGGTACTGCCGCAGCCGGGCGAGTGCAACCTGTCAAACGCACTGGCCGCCATCGCCGTGGCCGACGATCTCGAGCTGCCCGTAGATCGGACCATGTCGGCCCTGGCGGAATACCGGGGGCTGAGAAGGCGATTCGAAGTGCTGGGCAGCATCGGCGGCGTCACGGTGGTGGACGACTACGCCCACCATCCCGTCGAAATCGAGGCCGCGCTGCGCGCAGTGTCGAATGCGGGCGCCCGGCGCATGTTCGTGGTGTTCCAGCCACACCTTTACAGCCGGACGCGGAATCTGCGCCGAGAATTCGGACACGTGCTTGGGCGGTTTCGCGCATACCGGACGATCGTTACGGACGTATACGCGTCCAGGGAATCTCCCCGGGACGGGGTGACGGGTGAGATGATCGTCCACGACGCGAGCGCATTCGGCGGAAACGTCGCGTATATCCCGGACAAGGACCGGGTAGCGGCAGCGTTGGTGGACGATCTCGAGCATGGAGACCTGGTGCTTACTCTCGGCGCGGGGGACGTCGGCGAGGTGGGAAGCCAGATTTGCGAACTGCTGCGGAAAAGCGGAGTCCGGTCTCATGGGAATGTCTGAAATCTTCAGCGGGTTGGTGCCTGCCGGGCGGCTCCGGCTGAACGAGGGGCTCGACCGGCATACCACCTACCGGGTGGGGGGACCGGCCGACGTGATGTGTTTGCCTGAAACCCGGTCGGAGCTGCTCGAAATCGTCACCGCGGCCAGGGTGCACGAGGTCCCCTGGCTGGTGCTGGGGAACGGGAGCAACATGCTCTTTTCGGATGACGGATTCAGGGGGCTGGTCATCAAGATACGCGGATCGACCCCGGCGGAGGGGACGCTGTGGCATCTGAAGCAGGAAGGCGAATACCTCCGGGCCGGCGCCGGCGTCAGCCTGCCCCGGCTCGCCTGGTCGGCGGCGGCCACGGGACTGGGCGGGCTGGAGTTCTGCACCGGGATTCCCGGCGTGGTCGGCGGGTCCGTCCGTGGCAACGCGGGCGCCCACGGGAGCGATCTGGGTGGCGTGCTGGAGTCGATTGAGCTGATACAGCCTTCCGGCGACATCGAGACGATCCCGGCCGGCGATGCGGGGTTTTCCTACCGGGAGAGCGGTATCGATCCGGGCGGCATCGTGACCGGGGCCGTGTTCAGGCTGACGCCGGACGAGCCGGAAAACGTGTATGAACGCATACGGGATTTCACCGAATACCGGAAGCGCACGCAGCCGTCCGCGGACCAGAGCGCCGGATGCATGTTCAAGAACCCCGAGGACGGCACGGCGGGGAGGCTGATCGACGCGGCCGGTTGCAAGGGCCTGCAGGTCGGGGGAGCGAGGGTGTCGGACCTCCACGGCAATTTCGTAATCAACCAGGGCGGGGCGACGGCTTCGGACGCGTTGAGGCTGATCGACATGGTTCGCGAGCGGGTCTTCGAACGGACCGGCGTAGCCCTTGAACTCGAGGTGCGCGTGATGAAATCGGGGGTCGTATGAAGCTAAACAGGACGCATCCCGCGGCCAGGCTGATGCTTGGACTCGCGGCCGGTCTGCTCGTCTCGGGCGCGGTGGCCGGTCTGGCCATGGTCGGCCTGGCGCTGTCCGAGTGGACGAAGACCTCGCCGGCGTTCAAACTGAACACCATCGACGTCGCGGGGAACCGCTTAGTCGGCAAAGAAGATATCATCGCGGTTTCCGGTCTTGAGCGTGGACGGAACATCTGGTCGGCCGACCTCTCGGAGACCGAAAGGCGACTTATGCTGGACCGGCGGTTCGTACAGGTCGCGGTCACCAGGAGACTGCCCGGTACCGTCGTGGTCCGCGTGGAGGAACTGCAACCGATCGCTTTCGTACAGCTGGACCGGCTGTACGGCGTCTCGGAACGCGGCGAGCTGATCCCCCTGACGCCCGGCAACGGGCTGCCGGATCTTCCCGTGATCACCGTCGACGCTTCAAGCTACCGGCAGGCGCCGGGTACCGCGGAGCCGGAGGACCGCAGTTTCGAATCGCTGAGAGACGCCATGTCGGCCAATCCGGAGATGGCCCGCGCGCTCTACCTGATGCGGGTGCTCAGGACGATGTCTCCGGCGATGTATGACGAGTTGTCCGAGATACACGTGTCCAGTCCCGATGACCCGGTCGCCTACATGGTCGAAGGCGGTCTGGCCATACGGTTCGGGACGGGTCACTATCCGAGGAAGATCGAGATGTTGAAAAGGACGGTGGAACAGCTGGAAGCCGATGCCATCCGTACCCGCCTGATCGACCTGCGGTTCAAGGACCAGGTCATCGTCCGGCCGATCGTATCCAACCGGTCCGGGAGCGGGAGATCGTAGTGGCAAAAGGAGTTGAACATGGCTCGTGAACGTATCGCCGCGCTCGATCTGGGTACCACCAGAACGGTCGTGCTGATCGGCGAGATTGCAGACGACGGACTGCGGATCCTGGGCAGGGGCGCGAGCAGGTCCCGGGGCCTCAGAAGAGGTGTCGTGGTCAACATGGACGAGGCCGCCCGTTCAATCGATGAGGCGCTCCGGACCGCGGAACGCGATGCGGGCGCCAGGGTAAACGAGGTATTCGTCGGGTTTTCCGGCGAGCACATCGAAAGCGTCAACAGCAGCGGCGCCGTGGCCATCGCGACCGACGTCGGCCGGGGCGTGACCCAGGAGGACGTATTCCGCGCCCGCGAAGCGGCGACGGCCCTTAAAATCCCCTCGGACCGTCAGGTCATCCACGTGCTCACCCAGGACCACATCGTGGACGACCAGTGCAGGATCCCCGACCCGTGCGGCATGTCGGGCGTCCGGCTCGAAGTGCTCGTGCACATCGTAACGGGCGCGGTCACCCCGTTGCGGAATGTACGCAACTGCATCGAGCAATCCGGAATGCGGGTCAGGGAACTCGTCCTGGATACAATCGCCTCTTGCGAGTCGGCGCTCACGTCCGACGAGAAGGAACTGGGTGTCGTGCTGCTCGACCTGGGCGGAGGCACGACGAAGGTCGCGCTGCTCCACCAGGGGAGCATTCGGCATTCGGCGGTCATACCGGCCGGGGGCAACAACCTTACGAACGACATCGCCATCGGCCTCCGCACGCCCCATGAGGACGCCGAACGGATCAAGTGCTGCTACGCCAGTGCGGTATATGTCCGGCCGGACCGGGACAACCTGATCGAAGTCCCCGGGGTCGGCGGCCGCGAGCCGCGGGAGGTGACGCGGGAGGAACTGGCCTTCGTGGTCGGACCGCGGATCAAGGAGTTGCTGTTACTCGCGCGGGAGGAGATCCGAAGCAGCGGTTTCGAAGACCTGGTGGGCACCGGGGTCGTCATCACGGGCGGCGGTGCGCTGATTCCGGGCATCGCGAAACAGGCGGAACAGGTCTTCGGCATGTCCGCGAAAATCGGCGCGCCGGAAGAGGTCCCCGGACTGGAAAACGACGAATACGCACCGACGTACGCCACGAGTGTCGGATTGTTGCGCTACGCCATGTACAACCTTTCGGAAAAGGAGCGGCTCCATGGTACGGAAGGAGGATTGCTGGACCGTATGATAAGCCGGATCGCGGCCCTGATGTAGAAACCGGCACGTATATTCGTACAGAATCGAGCAAAACCGGCAGATTGCTGCCTCAAACCCACAGAAGGAGGCTGTAAATGTCTACTTTCGACTTCGATGCGGAACCGGGACTGTTCGCTCGCATGAAGATCATCGGCGTGGGCGGCGCCGGAAAGAACGCCGTTAACCACATGGTTGAAATCGGCGTCCCGGGCGTCGATTTTCTGGTCGCCAACACGGACGCGCAGGACCTGGCGAGTTCCAATGTGAAGTACAAGATACAGCTGGGGCACGAGATCACCCGTGGGCTCGGCGCCGGCGCGAATCCGGACGTAGGGCGCAAGGCCGCGGAGGAAAGCCGGGACGTTATCGCGGAACACCTGACCGATATCGATATGGTCTTCATCACCGCGGGCATGGGGGGCGGCACGGGAACCGGCGCCGCACCGGTGATCGCGCAGATCGCCAAGGAACTGGACGTCCTGGCCGTCGGCGTCGTGACCAAGCCCTTTGCCTTCGAGGGACCCAAGCGGGCGGCGAACGCCGAAACCGGGCTCGCCGCATTGAAAGAGCATGTGGATACGGTCGTCATCATCCCCAACCAGAAGCTGAAGGAAGCCGTGAGCCACACCACGACTTTCAAAGACGCCCTGAAGGTGGCCGACGAGGTTCTGCTGCAGGCCACGCGCGGCATTTCGGACCTGGTCACCCTGCCCGGGCTGATCAACGTCGATTACGCCGATATCCGGACGACCATGGAGAACAAGGGCGAAGCCCTCATGGGCACCGGCGAATCCGAGGGGGACAAGCGCGCGCTGGAAGCGGCGGAACGGGCCATGCGGCACCCGCTGCTGTCGGACATGGACATAGACGGGGCCAAGGATATCCTGCTGAATATCTCGGGCGGCCAGGATATGACCCTGTTTGAAGTGGAAGAAGTGATGACCACGATCCAGGCGGCCGCGGGACACACCAACATCATCATGGGTACGGTCCTCGACGAGAGTCTGGAAGGCAAAATCCGGGTGACGTTGATCGCCACGGGACTGGACGAGGCGATGTCTTCTCCGGATGAAATGCTGACCCGGAACATCCTGAAGTTCCAGCCGGACCGTCCTGAAGAGATCGAGACCCCGGCTTTTCAACGGGTCAAGCGTAACGGGTTCGAGACGGAGGAAGTGGCCGTGGGCGACCCGTCCGACGACGCGGTCGACAACAACGGACTGGACGTGCCGACCTACATGCGCCGCCGCAGGGCTTTCGGTTCGTAGCATCCCGGATCATCCCACGTCCGAACGGGTGATTCAGGCACAGGCCAAACCGGTCAAATTCGATTGACAGGTCCACGGCGGGACGGTATTTTGAGGCTGGCGATTTTGCGGTGCTGGTTTCAAGATACCATCTCGTCGGAGGGCGTAGTCTTTCCTGTCCGGTAACCGGTCTGATTACGGCCATTCCATATCCTGTTCTATTCTGCAACTTCCGATACGACAGGGAGATACATCCGATATGGCCGAGGGATTGCCCCCTCAGTACGACCCCGGAACCGTTGAACGGAAGTGGTACGCTTTCTGGGAAGAGCACCAGTTCTTCCACGCCGATCCGGCTTCCGGCAAGCCCCCCTATTCCATCGTCATACCCCCACCCAACATCACCGGCATACTCCATCTCGGTCACGTGCTGAACAACACGATCCAGGATGTGCTCATCCGGTTCAAGCGCATGCAGGGATACGAAACCCTCTGGATGCCGGGAACCGATCACGCCGGTATCGCCACGCACGTGGTCGTGGAACGGATGCTGGCGGAACGGGGCATCGACCGGGAGGAAATCGGCCGCGAGCGATTCGTGGAGGAAGTGTGGCGATGGCGCGAGCAGTATGGCGGCACCATTATCCGCCAGTTGAAGGAACTGGGTTGCTCCTGTGACTGGAAGCGCGAGCGTTTCACCATGGACGAAGGGCTTTCCAGGTCGGTTCTCACGGTATTCATCGCGCTTTTCGAGAAGAAGATGATCTACCGGGGCAATCGCATCATCCACTGGTGTCCCCGATGCAATACCGCCCTGTCCAACGAGGAGTCCGTTCCCCGGGACGAGCAAGGATCGCTGTGGCGGATCCGGTATCCCCTGGCAGACGGCACGGGCGGGATCAGCATCGCCACGACGAGACCGGAGACCATGCTCGGCGACGTGGCGGTTGCCGTCCACCCGGAGGACGAGCGGCACGCGCACCTGGTGGGCAAACGGGTCAGCCTGCCGCTGACGGACCGGTCCGTCCCGATCATCGCGGACGCGGAGCTGGTTGACCAGGCATTCGGCACGGGCGTCGTCAAGGTGACGCCGGCCCACGATTTCAACGATTTCATCCTCGGCAACAAGCACGACTTGCCCCAGATCGTGATCATGGACGAGGATGGCACGATGAACGAAGCCGCCGGTCCCGCCTACCGCGGACTGGACCGGTTCGAGTGCCGTCGCAGGGTCGTGAAGGACCTCGAAGACCTCGGCCTCCTCGAAGGAATCGAAGGTCACGTCCATGCCGTCCGCCACTGCCAGCGTTGCGACTCGGTCCTCGAGCCCCGGCTTTCCCGCCAGTGGTTCCTGAAGACCCGGCCGCTTGCCCGCCGTCTCCTGCGCGCCCTGGAAGAAGACCGGATACCGGGCATTACCCCGGAACACTGGGAGAAGACGTACCGCCACTGGCTGGAAAACATCGAGGACTGGTGCCTTTCCCGCCAGTTGTGGTGGGGTCACCGCATTCCGGTATGGTATTGTGCGTCGTGCGGAAGCGCACACGCGGGCATCGAAGCGCCCGGGCAGTGCGGCCGTTGCGGCCACGGCGTGCTGCACCAGGACGAAGACGTGCTGGACACCTGGTTCTCATCGGCCCTGTGGCCCTTTTCGACCATGGGCTGGCCGGAACGCACGGCGGAGCTCCGGACCTTCTATCCCACCTCCACGCTGGTCACCGGCCACGATATCCTGTTCTTCTGGGTCGTTCGCATGATGATGATGGGCTACGAATTCATGGACGACCGGCCCTTCGACGACGTCTATCTCACGAGCCTGGTGCGCGACATCAAGGGACGGAAACTGAGCAAATCGCTGGGCAATTCGCCCGATCCCCTGGAAGTCATGGATACCTACGGCGCCGACGCGCTGAGGTACGCCATGATGCTGATCGCGCCGCACGGACAGGACTTGCTGTATTCCAACGAACAGGTCGAAGTGGGACGCAATTTCGCGAACAAGATGTGGAATGCCGCACGGCTGGTACTCATGCACCAGAAGCCGCCGGAATCCGGCCTTCCGGTATCCGAGAACCTGTGGGACCGCTGGATCCTGTCCCGCCTGGACCGTACCGTCGAACAGGCGACGCGGTCCCTGGAGCAATATGCCTTCCACGAGACGGCGCTGCTGCTCTACGACTTCTTCTGGCACGACTTCTGCGATTGGTATCTCGAAGCAATCAAGCAACGGCTCTACGACGAGACGGACGCCGCGTCCGCGGATCACGCGCGTCGCACGGCCCTGCTCGTGCTCGAACAGACGCTCCGCCTGTTTCACCCGTTCATGCCGTTCATCACCGAGGAAATCTGGCAGCAACTTAGACCCTGCCTGGATGACCGGGACGCGGAACCGGCCGGCATCGTCGTCGCGCCCTGGCCGGAATCGCGTCCGGCCCGGGTTCGAGCGGATGCCGAAGAGGACATACGATACGTCCAGGAACTGATCGGGGCCATCCGGGGCGTCCGCGCCGACTTCAGAGTCCATCCTACCCAGGAAATGGCGGTGCACTGCCGGGTCGCGGACCCCCGCCTTATCGAAGTACTCTCCGGGCAGGCACGGGCTGTCCAGTCGCTTGCCCGGTGCACGCTGGCCTTCGTCGACGGCGACGAGGCCCGGCCCGCCGGTTGTGCGTCCGGTGTGTTGCGGGACATGGAATTCTACATTCCGCTCAGCGGCCTGATCGACCTGGAAATCGAAACAGTTCGCCTTTCCCGGGAGCGGACCCGGGTCGAGCAGGAATTGGAAAAGGTCCGCAAGCGCCTGTCGAACGGCCAGTTCGTGCAAAAAGCGCCCGCGGATGTCGTCGAGAAGGAAAAGGACAAGCAGAACAACTACGAGGACATGATCGGCCGGCTGAATCGGAATCTCGAAATGATTTGTGCAGGATGAGCGTCGAGTGCTATATTGATTTGCACGCCCACAGCGACTGTTCCGACGGTGTCGATACCCCGGAAGAGCTCGTGTCGAAAGCCCGCGCAGCGGGGCTGTGCGCACTGGCGATTACGGACCACGACGCGGTGGACGGCGTGGAGCGGGCCCGGCGCGAATCGGCCCGGCACGAATCGGCCCGGCACGAATCGGCCCCGGACCTGGAGATCGTACCCGGTGTGGAGCTCAGTGCGCGGGATGGCGCTTCCGACGTGCATATCCTGGGTTACTTCTTCGACCCCGGCGACCGGTCGTTGCTTTCGTACCTGGAAACTTTCAGGTCGCAGCGGCTGCACCGGGCGAAGGGCATCGTCCGGAAGCTGAACGACCTGGGCGTAGCGCTTGAACTGGAAACGGTCATCGCCCATGCGCAGGACGGAAAGACCAGTGTCGGCAGGCCGCATATCGCCCGCGCGCTGGTGGAAAGCAACCAGGCCGATTCGATACAGGACGCCTTTACACGGTACCTGGGCAACCACGCCCCCGCGTACCTGCCCAAGGTCTTTTTCGCCGTCGAGGATGCGATTCAGGTGATCCACGAAGCCGGCGGCGCGGCCGTGCTTGCCCACCCGGGATCCCTGCGAAGGGACGAATTGATCCCCGGTTTCGTAAAGTCGGGCCTGGACGGCCTGGAAGTCATCCATCCGGACCACTCCGGGACGGCCCGGCGCTACTACGGGCAACTGGCTGCAAAGCACGGACTGGTGGCAACCGGCGGATCGGATTATCACGGTCCCCGGGCGGATCGTTGCGGCCTCGGCGGCATGAAGGTACCTCTGCATCATCTGACTGAACTGAAACGGATAGTGGCTTGATGTAAAGCCGGATGCCTTAGCGTACGTTCGATGTTTCTGCAGGAATCAAGGAGACGAAAAATGCGTTTTACCCTGCCGGACTTCTTTTCCAATGATATCGGCATCGATCTGGGTACGGCAAACACGCTCGTTTACGTGCGCGGCAGAGGCATCGTCATCAACGAACCTTCCGTCGTGGCGGTCAATACCAAGACCGGTAAAGTCGTTGCCGTCGGCGCCGAGGCCAAGGTCATGCTCGGCAGGGAACCACCCGACCTCAAGGCGCACCGGCCGTTGCGCGACGGCGTGATCGCCGACTTCGAGTATACGGAAGCCATGATCCGGTACTTCATCCGCAAGGTGCTCAAGAACTCGTTCTTCATACGGCCGCGCGTCGTGGCGTGTATCCCCTCGGGGGTGACCGACGTCGAGATGAGGGCGGTCCGGGATTCGGCGGAGCGGGCCGGCGCAAAGGAAGTGATGCTGATCTCCGAACCCATGGCGGCCGCCATCGGCTGTTCCCTGCCCGTGGAAGAGCCGGTGGGGAGCATGATCATCGACATCGGCGGCGGGACCTCGGAGATCGCCGTGATCTCCCTCGGCGGCATCGTGACCGCAAAGTCCGTACGCATCGGCGGCGATGAGATGGACGAGGCCATCATCAACCACATGAAGAACGACTGCAACCTTCAAATCGGTTTCAACATGGCCGAACAGATCAAGTGGAAACTCGGCTCGGCCTATCCCGTGTTCGACAGGGAACTGGAAATGACGGTTAAGGGGCTCGACCTGATCGACCGGATTCCACGTTCGGTCGTGGTCGATTCCCTGGCGATCCGCAGGGTACTTTCGCAACCGCTCGACGGCGTGATCATGGCGGTGAGGCAAACCCTGGAATTGACGCCGGCGGAACTCGCGGCCGATATCATCGATCGCGGGATCATCATCAGCGGCGGCGGGTCCCGGCTGCCTGGCCTGGACAGGCAAATCACGAAGGAGACGAAGCTGCCGGTAAGGCTCGACGACGAGCCCATGACCTCGGTAGTCCGTGGAGCGGGGAAGATCATCGAGAACTACGCCGCCTACGAGACGATGCTGAGCGTCCTGAAAGACTAGCATGTTCCGGTTCTTCTACATTCTCTACCACCATCGCCAGTACACCGCTTTCGCCCTCGCCATGATCATCTCGATCCTGCTGCTTACGGCGGCCCCTCAGCGGCAGATCGGAATCACGCGTGTCGTCTGGCTGATGGTACTGACGCCGTTCCAGGAAGCGTTCTCTTTCATTCCTTCCTATTTCAATCTCAAATCCGAGAACCAGCTACTGCGCCAGAAACTCGTCCAGTGGCAGTTGCAGGCGGCCGACCTCGAGGAGCGCAGATTCGAGAACGAGCGGCTGCGCGGGCTGCTCAGCCTGAAAGAGAAAAACAGATACACCTATGTGCCCGCAGAAGTCATTGGCTGGAACACGGACCAGAGATTGAACACTATCGTCATCGATGTGGGCCGTTCCGAGCAGATTCGGAAGTACATGACCGTAGTCATGGAGGACGGCGTTCTCGGAAGAATCATCGAAGTCGGTCTGACTTCGTCCTACGTTCAGCTGCTGACCGACAGGAACTGCCGTATAAGCGGTCTGGTCCAGCGAAGCCGGGAACATGGGATCATCCGGTATGTAAATGACGCGTTGTACATGGAGTTGCCCCTTCGGGCCGACGTCCGCATTGGCGACCGCGTGGTGACGTCGGGACTGGGGGAGACCTTTCCGTCCGGATTGCCTGTAGGCAGCATCGGCCAGATCACGCTGGACAGCCGGCAATTGTTCAAACAGGTTTCGATTACACCCGCGGTGGAACTCAATCGCCTGGAGGAGGTGTTCGTGATCGCGGGTGAGGAAACGCCTGCCGCGGTAGATTCGCTTCTGGTCCAGTGACTTCGGCAAATCCAGGCCGGTTACATGATCCGGTTTTTCCATGCGCCTAAAACACGTTATCCTGCTGTTCCTGGCGTTTGTCGTCGACAGCACCTGGGGACACGAGATCGCCATTTGGGGAATCCGTCCCGATTTCGTAATGATCATGCTGATCTACAGCGCGATGGAATCGGGAGCTTTCGCGGGGACCATCCTGGGCTTCAGCGTCGGGTTGCTGGAGGATTTCAACGGCTCGCCTGAGCACCTGGGACTCAATGCCTTGTGCAATACGCTGGTCGCATACGGTGTGGGCATCGCCGGAAACACGCTTTACCGGGACAGCCTCTCCACCCTGTTGCTCACGCTGCTGGCCGCCGGCTTCGTCCATTCCGCCATTTACTGGCTGGTGTTTACCCGGTTGCAACTGGCCGAATCGGTGTACATGCTGGGAACGGTTTCGCTGCCCACGTTGCTCTACACGATCTCCATGGCGTTTTTACTGATCGTCGGATTGACCTTTCGACAGGGACAGTTCAATGTCCGTTGGCTTTTCCCAGAATGACAGCCCCACCCACAGGGGCCAGTTGTACCTGTTCATCGGCATCGTGACCGCGCTCTTTCTCTTGCTGGCCGTTCGTCTGTTCTATTTCCAGGTCATTTCGGGCGAGGAGTACCGGGCGCATTCGGAACGGAACCGGATACGGCCGGTCGTGATCGAGGCGCTGCGAGGCCTGATCATGGACCGCAACGGGGTCGTCCTGGCGGAAAACAGGCCGTCCTACACCATCGCCGCCGCCCCTTTCGAGACTTCTGACGAGACCGTGGACTACCTGGGGGAACTCACCGGACGGGAAGCCCGGGCCATTCGAATGCGTATCCGCGATCCGTCGGTGAACAGGTTCAATCCCCTGCCGGTCCAGCGGAACGTGTCCTATGAAATCGCGTGCCGGGTCGAAGAACACCTTCCGGACCTGCCCGGCGTACTCGTTCAGATCACCCCCGGACGGATGTACGGCACGGGCACGCTGGCAAGCCACGTGCTGGGTTACGTTTCCGAGATCAACCAACAGGAACTGGAGGAACTGGGCGAAGAAGGCTATCGATCCGGTGACATCATCGGGAAAATGGGGGTGGAAAAGGCCTTCGAGCATCACCTCCGCGGCCAGAACGGCCTGGAGTTCATGGAAGTGAACGCACGCGGCCAGGAACTCGGACCGTTGCCCGGCATGCCGGCCCTTCTGCCGGAGTCGGGTAACAATGTCTACCTGACACTGGACACCCGTATTCAGGCCGTTGCCGAAGAGGCGATTCCCGACAGCCTTGCCGGCGCGCTGGTGGCGGTGGATCCCATGACGGGCGCGGTCATCGCGATCGTCAGCAGGCCCGGATTCGACCCGAACCTGTTTACGGAGCGGATTCCCCAGGAAACGTGGGATTCGCTTGCAAACCATCCCATGAAGCCCCTGTTGGACCGGACCCTGGACGGGCAGTATCCACCGGCTTCCACGATGAAGATCGTGACGGCCTCCGCCGCGCTTGAGGAGCGTCTGGTCACGCCATCCACGCTCTTCCGTGCCTGCAATCGAGGTTACCAGTTCGGGAACCGCTGGGCCGGGTGCTGGACCAGCGGTCACGGTTCCATGGCGTTCAGGGACGCCATGACCCATTCCTGCGACGTCTATTTCTACCAGGTGGGACACCTGATGGGCCTGGAACGCTGGGGGCGGTACGCCCGGGGCTTTGGCCTGGGAACCCCGACCGGCTACGACGCCGGTGTCGAACAGGGCGGCCTGGTTCCGGACACGGACTACTACGATCCGGCGGAGAACAGAATGTGGACGCCCGGAAAGATCCTGAACCTGGCGATCGGTCAGGGTGAACTGCTCGTCACGCCGCTGCAGATGGCGATGTTGACCGCCGCGGTGGCGAATGGAGGCGAGCTCTACCGGCCCTATATCCTCGACCGGGTGGAGTCGGCCGGCGGAGAAACGGTGGAGACCGGTGAACCGAGCATCAGGGACGCGCTGCCCGTTTCCCCGGAGACGCTGCGCCTGATCCGGGAATCCATGGTTAACGTGGTCAACGAAGGGACCGCACGGTCGGCGCGCCTGTCCTACGCACAACTGGCGGGCAAGACGGGCACGGCCGAAAACCCGCACGGCGAGAGTCATTCCTGGTTTGTCGCCTATGCTCCGGCTGAATCACCGCGTATCGCCGTCGCGGCAATCATGGAGAACGCTCCTTCGGGTGCTGCCGTGCCGGTCGTACGGCGGGTTGTCGACACCTGGCTTTCGCTCGAACCGATACCGGTCGCCGGCCTGATCGACGCCGGTTACACGGAAGATACCGCGCCTTAACGCCCGGGGAAAACGCCTGAAAGACCATGGAAACCCATTTAAGCCGCACGCTCGTCATCATCTCCATCCTGCTGTCCGTGATCGGCATCATCGTGATCTACAGCGCCACACGGGACGAGACCGGCCTGGGCACGTCCCGTTACATGCTGCAGTCCATGTGGTTCGTGGCCGGGATCGGGGTGATGTACATCACGTCGGTGCTGCCCATTCGTTTCCTCCAGGCCATCACCATCCCCGTATTCGTCGTGGTGATGATCCTGCTGGTCGTTGTACTGGCCTCCGAAACCGTCAAGGGGTCCAGCCGGTGGATCAGACTCGGCTTCATCGGCATTCAACCTTCCGAACTGGCGAAGATCGCCGTCATCATGGCGCTCGCACAGTATCTTTCCCAGTTGCGGACCAACATACACCGGCCCTCGGTCATGGCCACCTGCGGCGTGATCGTGGCGCTGCCCGTTTTCCTTATCCTGTCCCAGCCCGACCTGGGCACCTCCATCGTCTTCGGGGCGATCTTCTGCGGCGTGCTGCTCTGGGCGGGGTTGAGCGTCCTCCAGCTGCTGCTCATGGTATCCCCGCTGATCGGCGTCGTGATCGGCGTCGTGAGCGGGTTCGACTGGGTCATCTGGTCCGTATTCATACTGATCGTGGCGGGCATCATGTACCTGAAGTGGCCGCCTCGGTTCGTCACCATATTCCTCACCGTCACGCACCTGGCCGTGGGCCTGGGAGCGGAGCCCCTGTGGGATTCGCTTCACGACTACCAGCAACAACGCGTCGAGACCTTTCTGAATCCCCAGGTCGATCCGAAGGGCGCGGGATACCAGATCATCCAGTCCAAGATCGCCATCGGATCGGGCGGATTGCTCGGCCGCGGGTTTCTGCAGGGGTCCCAGACCAGCCTTGCGTTCCTGCCCGAGCAGCACACGGATTTCATCTTCTCGGTCATCGCCGAGGAATTCGGGTTCATCGGCTCGATGGCCGTCCTCATCCTCTGCTACGTATTCATACTCATCGGGATCTATATCGCGATGAACGTCAAGAGCCGGTACCAGAGCCTGCTAGCGGCCGGCTGCGTATCCGTCTTCATTTTTCACGTGATCATGAACGTGGGGATGGCCGTCGGTGTGCTGCCGATCGCCGGCGTACCCCTGCCCTTTCTTAGCTACGGCGGCTCTTTTCTGATGACCAGCCTGATCCTGTGCGGCCTGCTGTTGAACGTATGGCGCCATCGATTTGACTACTGAATGTTGTTTCACGCCTGAATGCCGGCTAACGCCGCGAACGAGGAAAGTCCATGTATCCCATCCTTTTTGAGATCGGTCCGTTCACCGTACGCACCTATGGCCTGTTGCTGGCCGTTTCATTCATCGCGGGGATTCTACTGGCACTGAGGCGTTCCAGGGCGCGCGGCCTGAACCAGAACCAGATGATCAACATGAGCCTGCTCATCATGCTCGCGGGTATCGTCGGCGCCAGGATCATGTACGTCATACCTCACTGGAACGAGTTCAGCGCGAACCCGCTCGACATCATCAGTCCCTTTCAGAGCTCCGGTTCGATCGGCCTGACCGGCCTGACCATGTACGGCGGGTTCATCGCGGCGGTCCTGGTTTCCATCCTCTACCTGCGGGTGAACCGGTTGTCCATCTGGAAGGCCTGCGACGCCTTTGCGCCGAGTATCGCGCTCGGCATCGGCATAAGCCGCGTCGGCTGTTTCATGAACGGCTGCTGTTTCGGACTGCCCACCGAGTCCGCCCTGGGCGTTGTCTTCCCGGCATTCAGCGCTGCGGGTTCGTTCTACCCGGACGTAGCCCTGCATCCCGCACAACTTTACAACGCGGTGCTGGGCTTTGGTCTTTTCGGCCTGTTGATGTGGCTGGACCGCAAGCCGAGATACGACGGATTCCTCTTCGCCGTGCTGCTGATCGCCGAACCCGTCACCCGGTTCTTCGTCGATCTTTTCAGGTACTATGAATCGAGCATGACCCTGGGCAGCCTGGGTGGAATGGCCCTGTCCGTAAACCAGGGGATCAGCCTCGTGCTGATCGGCCTGGGACTCCTCCTCCTGGGATGGACGAGGAACCGTGCGCGGCAACGCTCGTCGCGAAGCCGGTCCCGTCGCGGGTAGCGGTTCTTTACGCGGCGGTTTACGCGGCGGCCGTGCCGCTCGTATTGGTTCTTTACGCGGCAGCCGCGCCGATGCAGGCCGTACGATTCCGGTCCCTACGCGCTTAAAATCCGAGCATAACCCCGACTGTTCATACTGATAACAGGTAAGGACTTCCGGACTGCGGCATGGTCCGGTCCGACCGGTTCGACGGGTCCGGGGGTTTCAATGCGCGCCCGCTCGCGGGTGTCGATCGTTCATATCATGGTACGAGCCGGTCTGAAAGAGACCTATGGCCCTGTTTGCCCATACGTTGCGTACGGCTGGCCGAACGGCCCTGGACATGGTCTATCCCCCGTGCTGCGTCCTTTGCAAGGTCCGGATCTTCGACGAACGGCGCGCCGTCTGCGAAGATTGCGGAGCGGGACTGCTTTCGATCGAAGCGCCGTACTGCGAACGATGCGGCCAACCACTGCACACCCAGGTGGCCTCCTGTCCGGCCTGCACGGGCCGCACATTCTATTTCGAAGGCGCGTTTTCCCCGTTCGTATTCAACCGGCCGCTTCAGGATCTCATCCACCTGCTCAAGTACCGGAACCGCCCCGGGATCGGGCGGTTCCTGGGATCCCTGCTGGCAAAAAGGGTTGAACAGGAACCGGGGATACCACATATTACGGGCGTTTTGCCCGTGCCCCTGCATCCGCTCAGAAGGCGGGAAAGGGGCTACAACCAGAGCGCGTGCATCGCCCGGGGCATATCGGACGTAACGGGCATTCCGGTGCTGGAAAACGTGCTTGGGCGTAACCGGAACACACCGACGCAGACCTCGCTGAGTCCCGAAGCGCGGATGGCCAACGTCGAAGGGGTGTTCGAAGTGGCCCGGCCCGATGTGGTGCACGGCGCCACGGTATCGCTGGTCGACGACATATTCACTACGGGGGCAACGATAAACAGCTGTGCCCGGACCCTGCTCCAGGCAGGAGCCGGAAGAGTGTTCGCCCTGACCGTCGCGCGCGCCTGAGTACCTCCGAATCACCGCCGGCGCCGCGGGCAACCCGGCCCCTTCGTATCACCTGCATGCGGGAGAGAAGACTTCAAATGCATATCGGTATCCTGACGGGCGGCGGCGATTGCCCGGGTTTGAACGCCGCGATCCGGGCGGTGACCAGGCGCTCGATCAAGTCCTATGGCTCGACGGTCCTGGGCATACGCAATGGATGGGCCGGACTGATCAACAACGATACCAGTCCGCTCAGCCTGGTCTCCGTATCCGGCATACTGCACCGGGGCGGAACCATCCTGGGCACCTCCAGGACCAACCCGATGAAGGACGAAGGCAACATCGACCGGATCAAGGAGAACGTCCGGGATCTGGGCCTGGACGCGGTCGTCGCCATCGGCGGCGAGGACACCCTGGGTGCCGCGGCCGCGCTGAACGAAGCCGGCATTCCCATGGTGGGCCTGCCGAAGACGATCGACAATGACATCGTCGGGACGGACATGACCTTCGGCTTCGACACGGCGGTCACGATCGCCACTGACGCCATCGACCGGCTCCATACCACCGCGGAGTCCCACCACCGGGTGATGGTCATCGAGGTGATGGGCCGGCATACGGGGTGGATCGCCATCAAGTCGGGTATCGCCGGAGGGGCGGACTGCATCCTGATTCCCGAGGTCCCCATGGACCTGGACGAGGTCTGCGCGCTCGTCCAGCAGCGCATCGACCGGGGCAAGACGTTCAGCCTCGTCGTGGTCGCCGAAGGTTTCACCATGAAGGACACTCCGGGCCAGGTGACCCAGGATGATCAGGTCGATGAATTCGGTCACGTGCGGCTGGGCGGTATCGGAGAAGTGGTCGGCGCCGAGATCGAACGACGGGCGGGCATAGAAACCAGGGTGACCATCCTGGGATACATTCAGCGCGGCGGTTCGCCCACGCCCTACGACCGCGTCCTGGCGACGCGGTACGGCGTGACCGCGGCCGACCTGGTGCACGACGGGGATTTCGGCAAGATGGTGGCGTTGAAGGGCTCGAGGATCGAGAGCGTGCCGCTGTCCGAAGTGACCGGCCGGATCCGCACGGTCGACATGGAACTCTATGACATTGCTCAGGTATTCTTCGGTTAGCCTGTCAACGGAGTGGCTTTGAAAACGGCGGCGCGCCGGCTGATTATCGCCGGCAATTGGAAAATGCATACCGACCTGGTCGAAGGCGCTTCGCTGGTCGCCGAGGTGATGGAACGCACGGAATCGCTCGCCCTGGCCGCGGACCTGGTTTTGTGCCCGCCTTTCACCCATCTGACCGTGGCGGCCACGCAGCTTTCCGGCAGTTCCATCTCGCTGGGCGCCCAGCACATGCACGACGCCCCGGAAGGCGCGTACACGGGGGAAGTGTCGGCCAGAATGCTGTTGACTTCGGGGTGCAGGTACGTTATATTGGGGCACTCCGAAAGGCGGACTTATTTCGATGAAACGAACGCGTCCGTCAACGGCAAAGTGAGATCGGCGATTTCATCGGGTCTCACCCCGATCCTGTGCGTCGGCGAGACGCTGGAAGAGCGGGAAGCCGGCCGTACCGAGGAGGTAGTCGGCGAACAGGTACGAGCGGGTCTTTCCGGTACGGATCCCGGGACGGCCGACGGTCTCGTCCTGGCTTACGAACCGGTCTGGGCGATCGGGACCGGCAAGGTGGCTACTCCCGATCAGGCAGACCAGGTGCACGGTCACCTGAGGAAGGTGATCGCGGGGTTATTCGGCGACGACTTCGCCGGCCGGATCCGGATTCAGTACGGAGGCAGCGTCAAACCTGAAAACGCGGGCGCGTTGATGAACCGGCCGCACATCGACGGAGCGCTCGTGGGTGGTGCCAGCCTGGACGCCTCGTCATTCGAGGCTATCATCCGGGCCGGACTGGGCATCAAGGGCGGCTAGCAATACCTGACCGGACACCGGTCGCCAAGCGAAGGATACATACCGTGTTTACCACCGTGGTTGCAGTACATGTGCTGGTCTGTCTCGTTCTGATCCTGTCCGTCCTGTTGCAGTCGGGAAAGGGCGGCGGCCTGTCCAGCGCTTTCGGCGCGGGCGGACCCACCGGCGGCATGGCCGGCCAGATGTTCGGCGGCCGGGGCGCCGCGACTTTCCTGGGCAAGGTGACCACCGTGCTGGCGACGCTCTATATGCTGATTGTCATCGGCCTGAACCTGTTGCCCGACGATACGCAAGGCACGCGAAGCATCATCCGGGATGAAGCACTGAGAAACCAGCAGACGTCCCCTGCCCAGGGATTGCCCGACGCGGAATCGGGCCTGCCCCCCGCGCCCGGGGATCCAGGGTCCACGCCTTAATCCATCGACCATTGTGAGGCGGTCCAGCCGCCGGCCGGTCGTCATGACGCCGAAGTGGTGGAATTGGTAGACACGCTGTCTTGAGGGGGCAGTGGGAGAAATCCCGTCGCGGTTCGAATCCGCGCTTCGGCATCCTTTCCTTCATTTCAGTTGTACATCTCCGTCCTCGTGAATCCGGAGGGCGTCCCATGCGCCATGCGCGAATGCTGTTCTCCCTGATCGCCGGCCTGGCAGTCCTGGCCGTCGTCTCCGTATCTTCCGGTCAGCCTGGCCAGCCTGGTCAGCCTGGTCAGCCTGGTCAGCCTGGTCAGCCTGGCCAGCAACCACGTACGAATTCGGTGGGCAAGGTCATGCCTCCCGATGCCGCGCCCCTGTCCCGGCAAGTCATCCGCGTGATGAACATGGAGCCGCGCAGCATTGACTCCGGCATCCATCCCTACGACGACGAAGGGCTGGTTATGAGGCCCTTCGAAATGCTGATGTGGCGCGACGAGTTCATGCAGCCCATACCGGGTGCGGCCGAGCGGTACGAGCGTTCCGAGGACGGCCTGACCTGGACCTTCTACCTGCGGCCCGGCGCCCGGTGGAGCGACGGACGACCCGTCACCGCCCACGATTTTGTGTACACGTTCCGTCGGAACATCGATCCCGCGTCGGCGAACATCTATGCGAATTTCTACTACGATTTCAAGAACGCGCGTGCGATCAACCAGGGGCGGATCGCGGACGTGTCGCAACTGGGCGTACGCGCGCTGGACGACCTGACCCTGGTCATCGAGACCGAACAGCCGACGCCCTACCTGCTGTACATCGTATCCTTCCCCGATACCTTCCCGGCACCGCGCTGGGCCGTGGAGAAGTACGGCCGAAAATGGACCGAGCAGGGCAAAATCGTCACCAACAGCGGCTTTAAACTGTCCGAGTGGGTCTCCGGAAGTCACATCAAGTATGTGCCGGATCCCATGTACAACGGTCCCCACAAACCTTTTCTGGAACAGGTCGTCCAGCTGTTTCGGGAGCCGGCGGCGGCCAACGTACTGCCTTACGAGAACGACGAAGTGGACATGGAGGCGGTCGACCTTGCAGAACTACAACGCATCCGGAACGACCCGCGCCTCGGCAGGGATATCGTCCGTTCGCCGAGCTACCAGACCTGGTACTTTATTTTCAGGTCCCGGGAACCGCCCTTCGATGATGTCCGCGTCCGTGAAGCCTTTACCCGGATTATCGATCGGAAATCGATCTGCGACGTGATTCTCCAGGGTGCCGGTATCCCGGCCTACTCCATGATTCCACCCGGGTTCGACGCCTACGCGGGGCCGGTATACGAGCCGATACAGGGTTTCGATCCGGAACGGGCCAAAGCGCTCATGGCAGAGGCCGGCTATCCGCGGGGACGGGGCTTCCCGACCATCGAAACCTGGTTGAGAGCGCCTAATCCCATTACCCGCAGAATCGCAGAGGCGGTCCAGGGGATGTTGCGGAACCATCTCGGGGTGGACATCACCTTCCGCAGCGCCGATATGGGTTCCTACATGAGCGCCCTGTTCGATTGGCAGATTCCCTTCGGATTCATCGCCTGGGGGGCAGACTATCTGGACCCGAGGAACATGCTGGACATGACCTGGCATTCCAGGCCGAGGGGGGCGCAGCGCCAGGACTGGACCCATCCCGCCTTTGACGATCTCGTGGACCGGGCGGTCGGGGAATCCGACCCCGCACGGCGCACGGAGATATACAAGGACGCTGAGCGAATCCTGGTGTCCGACTACGGCGGTGCATTCGTCTATCATCCCATCGGATATGGCCTGCGCAAGCCCTGGTTGAAAGGGTACTCCAGACGTCCCGACGGGACGGTGGGAAGCCTGATGTGGACCGAAGTCTACATTGGTGATCATTGAAGACGGACAGGGAGGCGCGGCATGAATGGTGAACAGTCAGCCGTTCCCGTGGAACAGCGCATCAATATGAGTTGCGGGCAGACGCCCCTCTCGCCCGCCTGTCTCGCGGCCATCGGGAAGCAGCTTGCGGAGCCGGTCTACTACGCCCATTACCCGGAGATCGAAAAAGAGACCTGTCTCATGCTCAAGCGGCTGCTGAACACCGGAAACGGCCCCATGCTCATACCGGGGTCCGCCGTGTACGGACTGGAAGCGGCCATGCTCGGCACCGTGGAGTCCGGTGACCGCGTGCTTACGGTCCAGACCGGTGTCTTCGGCCGGCTGCTGACGGAGTTGGCCAGGTTCGCGGGCGGGGATACGACCGAGATCGCCCTCGAGGAAGGGCAGTCAGTCGACCCGGACACGATTCGTCGACACCTGCTCGGCGACCCGGATATCAGACAGGTCGCGCTGGTCCACTGCGAGACCACGACCGGCACGCTGAATCCGATCGAGGCCATCGGGCGCATGCTCAAGCACGAGTTTCCCAACGTGATCTACATGGTGGACTGCGTGTCTTCTTTCGGAGGGGTCGAGGTGCGCGTCGACGACTGGGGGATTGACCTGCTCGTCACCACGACCCAGAAGTGCCTGAACGCGCCCCAGGGCCTGGCGATCGTGGTGGCCAGCGAGAAGGCCTGGGACAAGATCGAAAACCTGCGGAACGCACCGCGCGCCATGTGCCTCGATCTCCATTCCTGGCGCCGCTACGGCATGGAGGGAGGCGCCGCGATGGGGTACGATACGCTCGAAAAGGGCGCCGTGCCGCGCGCACGCAAACCCCACCCGCGGGACTGGCCCGTCCACGGCCCCCATGCGTCTTACACCCTGGTCGTTGGGCTGCACGCCTCGCTGAAGGCCATCATGGACGAGGGACCGGAACAGGTCTACTGCCGCCAGTACGTTGCTTCCAGGGCGGTACACGCGGCGTTGCGGGCCCTGGGTCTCGGCATCGTGGCCGCGACGGAGGCGTCGGCCGCGCCTGTGGCGACGCGCATCGCGTTGCCGGACCACCTCGACGCGACCGAACTGAATAGGATCCTCTTCGAAGAACACGGCATCGCACTCAGCAGCCTTGCCCGGATCGGCACCATGGGGTTCATGGCCGTACCGGAGCATGTGCTGCGAACGATAACGGCATTGGAGCAGGTCTTGAAGAAGATGGGATGGGATATGAAGGAGGGCTCAGGCGTATCTGCGGCCCGTGAGGTTTTCGAGCACGCGCAGATCTTCAACGACCGGATCTGAAGAGCCAGTCCCAGAATCCCTCTTCCCGGTCCTCGGCGGCCCCGTCTCTCACGGCCTCCTCCGTGACGTATAGCGTCGTCGAGAGGTTGAGATGCTTGTCGACACGAATCGCGTAACCACCCCGCTCGTTCCGCTCGAGGGCTTCGGTGCGTAGATAAGGCTTCCACAGCTCGTTGTGCTGACTGTGCCACAGGAACACGCCGGCCACGTCCTCGACCACGATGCGTTCGGCCTCCTCGTAGAGCGCTAATCGTCTTTCCGGGTCGCCGATCAGGTGATTGGCCTCCGCCATGACGGATTCGAAGCGCTGGTTGAACCAGGCATGGCGGCCCGTCGAAAGCCAGATACCGAGCAGATTGCTGGGATCCATGTAGTCGTACCCGTAGGGGATCATGGCGAAGGCGATGTTCCCCTGGTACATGGTTTCCATGAACAGTTTGGCCTCGGTGTTCTGCACGCCGATATCCAGGTTCAGATTGCGCTTCAGCATGGCCTGTACCGCCTGGGGCGCCTGTCCTCCTTGTAGATTGGCTCCCCTGATCCACATCACCGTATGCGGAAACCCTCTTCCGTCCGGATAGCCGGCTTCCGCGAGCAGCTGGCGCGCCAGGCCCGGATCGTATCGCTGAACGGGCGCAAGTACCCGGGTGTTTGCCGCGGGAAACCCGTCGGGCAACATGGACACCGCGGGAACGGCGACGCCCTGGAGGGCGGACGCGACCAGCGCTTCGGTATCGATGGCGTGGCTGAACGCCTGCCGCACCCGGAGATCGTCGAAAGGCGGCTTGAAGGTGTCCATCATCAGGTAGGTGGTCCCGAAGGCCGAATAGGTGACGAGCTGGTCACTGAGCCCTGCATCGTGCTTAACGCGGTTGATTTCCGCCTGGTTCGTCAGGGAGGCCAGGTCCACCGCGCCCGCCTCGTATGACGACAACATCGGCGGAGGTACCGCGGCATTGAAGAGCTTCGAGACCACTTTTTCGAGATATGGTTTGTGGGGTCCCCGGTAGTGGGGATTCGGCGCCAGCACAATCCGGTCCAGCTTCGACCATTCCAACAGCCTGAAAGGGCCACTGCCCAGCAGCGTTTCCGGCCGTGTCGACCAGCCCGGACCGTGTTTCTCGAAAAGGTGCGTGGGCGTTACCCAGCTGAAGGTCAGGATCAGGGGCAGGTAGGGCGTGGGATCTTCGGTTGCAAAGGCGATGGTGTGATCGTCCAGCGCCGTGACGCCCAGGGAATCGGGCGGCAGTTTGGCGGCGACGACCTCGCTCCAGTTCCTGATCGACCGGTAGAACCATTCGAAATCGAATCCCGTGGCCGGGTCCGCCCACCGTTTGAAGGTGTCTTCGAAGTCGTGGGCGGTGAGGGGATGACCGTCGGCGAAGATCAGATCGGGCTGCAGGTGAAACGTCCAGGTGAGCCCGTCGCCGGATACCTCCCAACGGGTCGCGGCGGCCGGCAGCAGGTTGTAGTCCCGGTCCATGCGCACCAGCGGTTCGTTGACCAGGGCGTAGTCGTGGCCGATCACCTGGTAGTGAGAGGTGGCCATGTCCAGGTAGCGGTTCTCGGCCTTGAAACTGGTGAAGACCTGGTACTCGGGCGGGGCCGCGTCGGGTGGCATCGGAATGCCGATGGAATTGGTGTAAGGCGCGGGCAGATCCGCGTCCGGCCAGGCCAATGCGGCCGTGCAGCCAATCAATGCCGCGGAGAAGAGCGCAAAGACGAACCGGACCGTCACGGGATGTCCCCTTCTTCCCTAGCAGGTGATTCCGGTCCATCCAGGTACAGGATCACATTACCTTCTTCGATCTCCACACGGTAAGTTTTGACCCGCAGCGCAGGATCGTAGAGCGCCCGGCCGGTGGCGAGGTCGAATTCCCACTGGTGCCAGGCGCACTTCAGGACCTGCTTCTCGTGCTGTTCGACCGAGTAAACCTCATCCGCCGTTACATGGGGCCTCAGGCGGCCGCGGCAGAGCGGCCCGCCCTTGTGGGGGCAACGGTTCCGCAGGGCGTAGTACCGGCCGCCGACGTTGAACACGCCGATTCCGCCGCGTCCGCCCTCGGGGACGATGCGGCGTTCACCCGGCGGAAGGTCTTCGACGGCGGATACCACGTAACGGCGGCTCATTCGCAGGGTTTCCCGTGTTCGTCCAGGCCGTACAGCTCCCGCGCCGTCTCCACGAATACCCTGTCCTTAAGCCGCGCATCCACGCCGGGAAGCACCGAGTCCGGCGATTCCCAGTCCCAGTGGGGATAGTCACTCGCGTACACGAGGATCTCGTCCGCGTGCAGCCATTCCAGGAAGGTCTTGAGGTCCTTTCGGGTCGGCGGCTGTTCCATGGGTTGGCATCCGAACCTGACGTGGTCACGGATATACTCGCTCGGAGGCCTCTTGACCCAGGGCGTGTAGTCGCGGACCGCCTTCCAGTCGGCGTCCATGTGCCACATCAGCCCCGGTACCCAGAAGGTATCGTGTTCGATGAAGAGGAACTTCAGCCCGGGGAATTTCTCGAAGGTCCCTTCGCAGATCAGGCTCGAGACGTGCGCCATAGCGATCTGGGGCCGGGCCATGCGCATTTCCAGGTAGTAAGAGGGATATCCGGCCGCCGTGGGGGCATTGGCAAAGCCCGCGCCCTCCACGCCGAAGTGCACGCACATGGGAAGCCGGCACTCCTGCGCCGCTTCGTAAATCGGGTCGTAGAACCGGTTCCCGAAAGGCATGCGCCCCCCGGCGGGCATGATGACCTGGAGTACTTCGGGACGACTGCCGATCCGCCGGATCTCCGCGGCCGCCTGCTTCGGATCGGACGGTGCGATGGCCACCGACGCTCGGAATCGACCGTCCGCCTTGATCCAGGTCTCCAGGGTCCAGTCGTTGAAGGCCCGGCACATTGCGGCGCCGAAGTCTGCGTCCGGGTGCACCGCCGCTCCGTACACCGTAACCCCCGTCAACAGGGCGACGTCGATGCCGTATTCGTCGAGATGGTGCCTGCGGGCCAGCTCGATGTTGCTGCTCGGATGGGTTTCGGTGTGCTCCCAGAGTTCGGCGCGGCAGCCGCCTTTGGGGAGATTGGTATAGACAAGGCCGGGCATCATGGACCCGAAGTCCTTCACGTACTCCACGTAGTGGCCGGGGAGGTAAGGGAAGAGATCTTCGATTTCCACGACACCGTGATGCAGGTCGCAGTCGATGAGACCGATGGGGCTGGCGGCTTTCGATTCGATTTCAGACATGATCTGGTGGCACCTCGCCTGGAACCCGGTGGAAATCGAACCCGGAGGAGATCGAACCCGGCGGAAGTCCGGAAACGTGTTACTGCCATAGATACGCCGTCCCGGGGTCCTGTCAAGTTGATCATGCGACGTGTAGAAGATTGTGCTTTGTATTTGATGACCAGACGATACATTGCCATACCGCTTCATTCCTGCGACACAAGTGGCAGCGGCGCAACCGGGACGGTTCCGGCCTCCAGCCGCGTCCGAAATCGGAGAGGAACACATGGAATACCGGCAACTCGGCCGCTACGGCGTGCGCGTGTCCCCCATCTGTCTCGGTACGGCGTTCCGGGGCTTCTGGGCCGGCCGGACGGACGAGAAAACCTGCTTACGCACGATCGAAACGGCGGTGGATCTCGGGATCAACTTCATCGACTGCGCGAACTTCTACTTCGGTGGCAGGTGCGAGGAAGTGCTGGGCAAGGCTCTGGCCGCCATGAAGGACAAGCGGGACAACCTGGTGATCACCAGCAAGGTCTGGAGCGAGATCGGGCCGGGGCCGAACGACAAGGGCACCTCCCGCTATCATATCATGCGGGAGATCGACCGCTCGCTGAAGCGCCTGGGGCTGGATCATATCGATCTCTATCTCCTGCACCACTTCGATCCCGGCACGCCCCTGGACGAGACCCTGGACGCCATGAACGACGTGGTGAGGCAGGGCAAGGCCCGGTATGTCGGCATGTGCAACTACACGGCCGCCCAGGTCGTCGAAGCGCTGTGGGTGGCCGACAGGCACGGCCTCGCGACACCGGTATGCCTGCAGAACCAGTACAACCTGATCCATCGATCCGGCGTGGAGACCGAACTGCTCGACCGGTGCCGCCGGCATGGACTGGGGATGATGACGTACAGCCCCATCGCCGTCGGCCTGCTTACGGGCCGGTGCAGACGGGGCGGGGATCCCCCCGCGGGCTCGGTCTGGGCGAAGGAAATCGATCGGTTCAGGAAGATCATGACTCCGGCCGTCGATCATCTGGTCGCCACCTTGATCGACGTGGCCGCGGAGCTCGGCAGGACCCCCGCGCAGGTCGCCTTCGCGTGGATCCTGGATCATCCAGAGGTGACGGCCGCCATGACGGGACCCGATCTACCGGAGCACGTGGAAGAGGTTTGCGGCGGTGCGGGTTGGCATCTGCCCCCCGAGATGCGAAGCAGACTGGACGAGGCTTCCGCCCCGGACCGGCTCGGACAGGTCGAGTAGCGCGATCACCTTGGAACGAATCCCCTCCCTGTACATGCGAAAGCGTAACCCTTACCCGTTACCGGTTCCCGCATCCGTTTCCGCAGCGTCGGTCATGCCGGCCATGCGATCGATCCTGAGCCGTTGGACGCGGGTCGGCTCCACGCGCAGCGCCGTCATCAGGTGGGTGCCGGCACGGACCTGTTCCCCCTGCCTGGGGATGTGGCCCAGCAGTTCGGTCATGACCCCGCCCGTGGTATCCGAAGTCAGTTCGTCGGGCAGTTCCAGGCCGCAGGCGCGGACGACCTGGTCGACGGGGCAACTGGCATCGACCTCGAACCGGTGAGGTCCCGTCCGCACGATGAGCGGCGCCTCGCTGTCGAATTCATCCTGAATCGGGCCTACCAGTTCTTCCAGTACGTTCTCCAGCGTGATCATCCCGGAAACCGTTCCAAACTCGTCCACCAGGACGGCCAGTACGGAATTGCGCCGCTGGAACTCCAGGAGCAGTGCGTCGAGGCGGATAGTCTCGGGCAGGAACAGCGGTTCGCGGGCGATACTCTCCAGGGAGGCGAACTGGTCTTCGTCGTAAAGGCCCTTCATGAGGTCCTTGACGTGAATGATCCCGATGATCTGGTCCAGATCCTCGTCACACAGCGGGAAGCGCGTGTGTCCGGACTCGGCGACGACGCGCAGTTTCTCTTCGGTGGGGTCGTTCTGGTTCACGAACACGATCTGATTGCGGGGAAGCATGTAGCGCCGGGCCACCTTTTCCTCGAGGTCGAGCACGTTTTCCATGATCCGGCGTTCCCGTCGTGAAACGTGCCCCCCGGCCACCATGCTGACCAGGGCGATACGCAGTTCGGATTCGGTGAACGATTCGCCGTGCGCGTCTATCACCCGGATGCCCAGGCACCGGAGCATGAGATTCGCGCTTACGTTCAGCAGCCAGATGAAGGGCCTGAACACCCTGTAGAACAGGACGAGGGGAATGCCGATGACCAGCGCCACCTGCCGGTACTTCTGCAGGGCGACGAACTTGGGCACGAGCTCGCCGGCCGTGATGAGCAGGAAAGTCATCACCACGAGGGCGAGCGGGATCGCGATGAGATGGGCGGTCGCCGCGGAAAAACCCAGGGAAAGCACGAGCGGTTCAAGCAGGGCGGCCACCGTCCGTTCGCTGAACCAGCCCAGGCCCAGGCTTCCAAGCGTTACCCCCAGCTGGCACGAGGAAAGATAGGTGTCCAGGTTCTGAAGTATATTCCGTACGGTCTGCGCGATTCGGCTTCCATCCTGGACCATGACCTCGATTTCGGCCATCCGGATCTTGACCAGGGCGAATTCCGCGGCTACGAAGAAGCCGTTGAACGCGACCAGCAGAAGTACGATAATGAGGTCGTTCATGGTACCGGGGATTTACGGAGAGAAGTCAGTCTGTGTTGGTCGTTGGGAGCGAATGAACCCTTAGTGCACGGGACGACCGAATCTATCGGCGAGGGCTTCGCGCCGGTAGTCGAAAATGGCGTTGAGCTGGTTCTTCACGATCGCCGCATGTACCATACGGCCCAGCACACCAAATGGCAAGGCATAATGAACCAGGTCTTTCATTTCCACTCCGCCCTCCACGGAACGCAGCCGGTGTTCGTGGTGCCAGAACCTGTACGGCCCCGATCTCTGTTCATCGATGAAGTAGCTAAGTGGTTCTGCCTGAGTGATTTCCGTTACCCAGTTAAAGTAAAACATCGAGTAGAGTCCAAGCCGGTACGTGATGATGAGACCCGTGTACATGCGGTCCGGGAGATCGGAAGTCACGGTCAGCCGGACACCCGGCGGGGTCAGGTCGCGCAGGTGCTCGGGCCGGCACAGGAAATCCCAGGCGGCATCCAGCGATACGGGCAGGATCTGCGTGCGTTTCAACCGGTAGACATGCATGGGAATTCGGCGCTCCAGTCCAGGTTTCCCTTCCCGTCAAGGCGCGGCTGATCCATGGCGCCGACGGGTGGCCGGCCCATGGCGCCGACGGACGGCGGGCACGGAACTAAGGCCGCGCTATCTGGATACTACGGGAATCGTTGAAGCGAGTCAAACCACATTACCCGGGCGGTCTCCCCGGCCTTGACACCTTGCCGTGCCGGTTTTAACTTTCGCCACACTATGACCATACTCGTTACCGGCGGATCGGGGTTGATCGGCCGCCGGCTGATCCCCTGCCTCGAGCAGCGGGGCCATCGCGTCCTGCGCCTGGTCCGGTCCAGGGACCTGGCCGGCGACAGGGCGGTCTACTGGTCCACCTCAGAAGGCAGTATTGAATGGGACGATTCCGGTTCCATTGACGCCGTCGTCCATCTGGCGGGCGAGTCGATCCTGGGACGGTGGACCGGGGCCAAGAAGGCCCGGATCCGGGACAGCCGCGTCGGCCCCACGCGCAACCTGTGCACGTTTCTCGCCGGGATGGCCTCGCCACCTTCGGTTATCGTCTGCGCGTCGGCCACCGGTTATTACGGCGACCGCGGCGATGTACCGCTCGGGGAGGCATCGCCGCCGGGGGACGGGTTTCTGCCGGCGGTGAGCAGGGATTGGGAAGCGGCGACGGAACCGGCCCGAGACGCCGGGATCCGCGTCGTGAACCTCCGCATCGGCATGGTGCTGACCCCGGAGGGCGGCGCGCTGGCCGCCATGCGTACGCCCTTCAGGCTGGCTTTGGGCGGAAAGGTCGGGGACGGGCGCCAGTACATGAGCTGGATCACCCGGGACGACCTGGTTTCCGTCATCAGTTACGCCCTGGAATCGAATGCGCTGGCCGGTCCCGTAAATGCGGTTTCTCCACAACCCGTCACCAATGCGGAATTTACCCGGACGCTGGGCCGGGTGCTACATCGTCCGACCCCCTTTTCGGTTCCCGCCTTCGCCGTCCGCCTGTTGTTCGGCCAGATGGGAAGCGACCTGCTGCTCGCGAGCGCGCGCGTCGAACCCGAACGGCTTCGGGAAGCGGGTTTCCAGTTCGAGCATGCGGACCTGGAGGCTGCGCTGAACGACCTGTTGCGGACGAAGCCTTCGAGCCCCGCGCACTGAGCGGCCCGGACCGAATCACCATGATGGCGGCGCCTCCCGCGACGGCGGTGCCTCTCGCCTCGGCGGTGCCTCTCGCCACCAAAAACGCCACGGAAGGGCCATGAATACCGACAGTCGGAAACAGCAACAACCTGCGCAGCATCAACCGGCACCTGCTGGCGCAGCGGCTTCAGGCGGATTTCTGGACGCCATCGAGCGGGTCGGGAATCGCCTGCCGGATCCGGCGACGCTCTTCCTGATCGGCGCCCTGTTCATCATCGTCCTCTCCGACATCGCGGCCCGCGGCCAGTGGACCGTGGTCCAGCGCCTGCCGGAACAGGTGGTCCTGCAGGATGGATCTGTCGGCGTGGAATGGCGCGAGACTGGCGAGACCTTCAGGTCCACCAGCCTGCTTACCCGGGACGGCCTCTTCTGGGTCGTGGCCAACATGGTGGAGAACTTCATGCGGTTTCCGCCCCTCGGCGTCGTGCTGGTCGGGATGCTGGGCATCGGCGTGGCGGAGCGGACCGGCATGATCGGCGCACTGCTCAAGGCGTTCATGCTGGCGGTCCCGGGCCGGTTGCTGACCCCGGCCATGGTCTTCATCGGCATCATGTCGTCCATGACGCTAGACGCAGGATACGTCATACTCCCGCCCCTCGCGGCCGCACTGTACAAGGCGGTCGGCCGGTCGCCGCTGGCCGGCCTTGCCGCCGTATTCGCGGGCGTGTCCGCGGGATTCAACGCCAACCTCTTCGTGACGGGCCTGGATCCCCTGCTGGCCGGACTTTCCACGGCCGGGGCGCAGACGATCGACGCGGCCTACCAGGTCGCCGCCACGTGCAACTGGTATTTCATGATCGTGTCGACGGTGATCATGACGCTGGCGGGATGGCTCGTCACGGCCTGGTTCGTCGAACGGCGCCTGGCGGGCAAGCCGCCCGAGGAGGGCGGACCAGCGCCTGCGTCGTCCGCCGGTCCGGAAGAACACGCCCTGACCGCCGTGGAGAAGCGGGGCATGGCCCGGGCGTCCCTGGCGTTCCTGTTGATATTCTCGGCCATCGTATTCATGATCCTGTGGCCCGGCGCTCCGCTGCACGGCACCGGCAGTCTGTTCGACCGGTGGGTGGAGGCCATTGTGCCCCTGTTGCTTTTCTGTTTCATCCTGCCCGGCATCGTGTACGGGATCTCGGTAGGCGCCATAAAGAACGACAAGGACGCGGCCCGGCTGCTCATCGAAACGATCGCCACCATGGCCCCGATCATCGTCCTGGCCTTCTTCGCCGCCCAGTTCATCGCCTACTTCCAGTATTCGGGACTCGGCCAGATGCTGGCGATGGCCGGCGGCCAGGCACTCGGCCAGGCGCAGATGCCGGCGTGGATGCTGATGATAGCCTTCATCCTCGTCACGCTGGCGTTCAACCTGCTGATTGGCTCCATGTCCGCCAAGTACGCCCTCTTCGCACCGATCTTCATACCCATGTTCATGATGGTGGGCATCAGTCCCGAACTGACGCAGGCAGCCTACCGGATCGGTGACTCCGTCAGCAACATCATCACGCCCCTGAACCCCTACCTGGTGATCATCCTGGTTTTCATGCGCCAGTTCGTACCCAAAGGGGGCATGGGCACGCTGATCTCCACGATGCTTCCCTATACCGTGGTATTCGCCGTCATCTGGACGGTTCTCCTCGTGGCCTGGATGGCGATGGGCATCCCCCTCGGCCCCGCGGGTGGACTGGTCTACGTACCCTGATTGGAAGTCATCGTGAGGCAGCCGTGACGAGGCAGCCGTGACGAGGCTGCCAGGTGGTACCGGAAACTGCGACTGACGTCCATAGGGCGGCCAGTCGCGGGAGGCCCGGACTATTCGTCCGGTGCTGACGGCGCCGGCTTGCGGCGGCACAGGAACAGGTAAGCGGGGATGCCCAGGGCGGTCAACGCGAGGCCCGCGATGGACTCGACGGGCGTCTCGAAGAGCATGTTGGCGAGAATCCCGGCGGAACCCGCGATGAACAGCAGGGGAACGACCGGGTAGCCCCAGGCGCGGTAGGGCCTGGGCAGATCGGGCCGTTTCCTTCGAAGCGTGAACACCGCGGCGGCGCCGGCGATCCACAGCATGAGATTGGCGAAGGTGACGAAGGTGATCAGGTCTTCGAAGGTGCCGCTGAGGGTGAGCACGCACGCCCAGGCCGCCTGTAACAACACCGCCGGCCCCGGTGTGCGGAACCTGGGATGTACCGATCCCGCACGCCTGAAGAACAGCCCGTCCCTCGCCATGGCGAAATAGACGCGGGGCCCCACCAGGACGGTGGCGTTCAGCGCGCCGACGATGGACACGACCACGGCGGCCGACAGCAGTATGGCGCCGGTTTCGCCGAAGAGCACGTTGGCGGCAGCTTCCCCGACCCGGACGACCCCGGCCATTTCCCCCACAGGCAACGCTTTCAGGTAGATGTAGTTTACCAGCAGGTAGACGATGGTGACGGTCGCGGTGCCCATAACGAGGGCCCGCGGCAGGTTCCGCCCGGGCTGTCTGACTTCGCCGGCGACGAAGGTGACCTCCTCCCAGCCGGCGAAGGCCCAGGACACGGCGATCAGGGCGACGCCGAAGGCGACCACCAGCTGTCCGAAGTCGATCCCCTGCGCATTGATACGAAAGTCGATCGGGTGTGTGGACCCGGCCCAGAGCCCGAACAGAATGAACAACCCGAGCGCGGCGATCTTGATCACCGAGGAAATGTTGGTGATGTATTTGCTGAAGGTCACGCCGCGGTAGTTCACCACCGTGAGCAGGAGGACAAGGACGAGCGCGGTGAGGTGCCCGGCGGAGAGGGTGTACGGGAAGGTCCAGCCAGGCAGGGCGATTTCGGTTTCGAAGAATACGTTGGTCATCCCGAGCGCGGGGATGAAATAGCCCGCATATTCGGCGAATCCCACGCCGAGGGCGGCGATGATGCCGGTCAGGTACATAGTGAACGATACCCACCCGAACAGGAATCCGCAGAACGGGCTGTAGGCTTCCCGGAGGTAGACGTACTGGCCGCCTGCACGGGGCATGGCGGCGCCGAGCTCACCGTAGGCCAGCGCGCCGGCGAGGGCGTGAAGGCCACCGAACAGCCAGGCAAGGAGAATGAGCGACGCGGATGGTATGCCCCGGGCCATCAGGCCGGTCGTAAGGAAGATCCCCGATCCGATCACGATGCCGATGATGATCATCGTGGTGTCGAAAAGGCCAAGCTGGCGGACCAGGCCAGTCTTTTCTTTTTGATCGCTCGGAATTGCCATATATTGAGGGTAGAAGTCGCTCCGCGGGGCAGCCGCATCGAACGGGTGCGGTTATCGCTGGCGCGGGCAAGGAGAAGTCGAAAACGAACGTCCATTTTACCGGTACGATCCGCCGAAGTCAAGACGGGACTGGGCAGGACCGGGCGAGACCAGACAGGACCAGTCGGAACCGGCAGGTCCGCAAAGCGGAAAGGGAACCCCGAGTTGAACGATTCGGCGATGGAACTCATCGACGCCACGACCTACCCCATTCACCGGCCCGGATCGGCCGCGTACCGCACGCTGGTCGCCAGATGCAGGGACGACCTGGCGGCGCAAAGTGCCTGCCTGCTGCCGGGCTTCGTCACGGAGGAAGCGCGGGTGCGCATGGTGGCCGAGGTGGACCGCGCCGCCCCGGACGCCTTTACATGCCGGAAACCCCATAACGTCTTCCTGGAAGAACACGACGACGCCTTTCCGCCCGACCACCCGCGGCGGAGGCCCCAGGCTACGGAACTGGATTCTGTCGCCTTCGACCAGTTCCGACCCACCGACAGCCTGCACCGCCTGTACGTCTGGGATCCGCTCCTGACCTTTGTCGCCGACGTACTCCGCAAGGAACACTACTACCGGATGGCGGACCCGCTGGCCGCGCTGACTGTAAACGTCATGCGCGAGGGGCAGAATCACGGCTGGCATTTCGACGAATCCGAGGCGACGACCACCCTGATGCTGCAGGCGCCCGAAACAGGCGGCGTTTTCGAGTACGCCCCGGACGTGCGTCCCGCGGACGGAGACGGCTACGAGATCGTGGACCAGGTGCTGCGCGGCAGCTACTCCGACATTCGCACGCTCGCGGTGGAACCCGGCACGCTCATCCTCTTCGTCGGCTCCCGGTCCATGCACCAGGTGACTCCCGTCGAGGGGCCGTTGACCCGGTACGTCGCCGTGTTCTGCTACAAGGACCGGCCCAATGTCCGCAACAGCCGGGAGGTACAGGAGCTTTTCTATGGACGCACGGCCTGAGGGAGGCGGACCATTGCACACCGTGATCGTTGGGAACGGCGTAACCGGCGTAACGGCCGCCACGCGGCTCAGGCAGCTCCAGCCGGACTGGAAGATCACGCTGGTATCGGGTGAATCGGCTTTCCACTATTCCCGCCCCGCCCTCATGTACATCTTCATGGGGCACATGACCTACGAGGCGACGAAGCCCTTCGAGGACCGTTTCTGGCGCGACCAGCGCCTGGATTTGGTCAGGGACTGGGTCACCGGCATCGATATCGAGGACAAGCAGCTCGTGCTGCACCGGAACGGACGGCTGCCCTATGACCGGCTGCTGATCGCCACCGGTGCCAAGTCGAACAAGTTCGGCTGGCCGGGGCAGGATCTCGAGGGCGTTCAGGGCCTGTACAACCTGAAAGACCTGCGCCAGCTGTACAAGAACGTGGAGCGGACCCGCCAGGCGGTTATCGTCGGCGGAGGGCTGATCGGCATCGAACTGGCCGAGATGCTCCACTCGAGGCACATCCACGTCACTTTTCTCATCCGCGAGCCGTCTTACTGGTGCAACATCCTGCCCATGGAGGAGTCGGGCATGATCAACCGGTTGATCGAGGAGCAGGGCATCGGCCTGATCCGGGAGACCAACCTGAAGGAGATCGTGGACGACGGCTCGGGCAGGGTCGAAGCGGTCGTCACCGAATTCGACGACCGGATCGACTGCCAGCTCGTCGGCCTGACGCCGGGCGTTTCACCCAATACGGACCTGGTCAAGTCGACCCCCATCGAAACCGGCCGGGGCGTCCTGGTTGACCATTCCTTCCGCACCAACATCCCCGACATCTACGCCGCCGGAGACTGCGCGGAAATCGTCAGCCGGAACGGAGGCCGCAACCTGATCCAGCAGGTCTGGTATACGGGCAAGAAGCAGGGCAAGGCCGCCGGTGAGGTGCTGGCCGGGGAGGATACGGCATACGATCCGGGGATCTGGTTCAATTCGGCCAAGTTCTTCGACCTGGAGTACCAGACCTACGGCATGATACTGAGCACGCCCCAACCCGGCGAGCAGCACCTTTACTGGGAACATCCCTCCCACCGCCACGCCGTCCGCGTCGTCGGCGCCGACGGCTGCATCAAGGCCTTCAATTTCATGGGAATACGCGCCCGCCACGAGGTGTGCGAACGCTGGATCGCCGAGCGGCGCACTCTGGAGTACGTCCTGGACCACATGGAGGAAGCCAACTTCGATCCGGAGTTTTTCGTCCACCACGAGACGGAAATCGTTCGCTCGTTAAAGGAGCAACTCGCATGAGCACAACGCCCGCTGGAACGACGTTGATCGACCCGGAGACCATTGCGTACTTCTACGACGAAGAGGCCGACGGTTTCGGCGAGCCCGCCTCCGCGGCCGAAGCACCGAGGAACCCGGGCTTGATGGTCTCCGCCGGCGTGATCGGACTGGGTTGCCTCGCCCTCGCCGTCTCCCTGCTCGGCAGTATGCCCCTCGCGGGCACCTGGATGCCCTTCCTGCTCTCCTTCGGCCTGTTGTCGTCCGGTGCGATCGGTTATGCCTGGTTCGCCTACAAGGATACCGTGCCCGGTATCAAGCACGACGGCATCATGTTCGGAAACACCACGCACCGCGGCGCGATCGCCTGGGCGCTGGGCATCGCGCTCACCGGATTCTACGTCGTGCTGTACTGGTGGCCGGAATACCTGGCGCGCGCCATCGCGCTCGTCGAGCCGCTGTCGCTGGCCCTGTCGGGACAACCGGCGAACCAGTGGTTTCTCTACGGGTTTCTCTACACCATGGCCGTGGTGCTCTTCGGATTCCGCATGTTCATGCGGTACCGCCACAACCGCTACCACATCATCCGGACCATTTCGGTCATGTTCTTTCAACTGGTGCTGGCCTTCGTCCTGCCCCATTTACTCCGCGCTCTGAACGAACCGGAGTTCTATTTCAGCTATTTCTGGCCGCTGAAGTACGATTACCTGTTTCCCGGCACCGTGGATTACCTCGTCAACAGTCCGGGCGCACTGGGTTCTTTCATGGTGTTCTGGGGCGCGGTCTGCTCCTTCATCGCCACGCCCGTCCTGACCTACTACTACGGCAAGCGGTGGTATTGCTCGTGGGTATGCGGCTGCGGCGGACTCGCCGAGACCCTCGGCGATCCGTGGCGGCACCTGACGCCCAAGTCGACGGTGTCGTGGAAGATCGAACGGGCGATCATCTACGCCGTGCTGCTTCTGATCATCCTGACGACGGCGGTGCTCTGGGTGAGCAGCACGTCCGAAGGCGCACTGAGCAGCATTTCCGCCCCGCTGCAGCAATGGTACGGTTTCTATATCGGCGCCGTCTTCGCGGGCGTCATCGGTGTGGGGTTCTATCCCGTCCTCGGAAACCGGGTCTGGTGCCGATTCGGATGCCCGATGGCCGCAGTGCTCGGTATCATCCAGCGGTTCTTCTCCCGCTTCCGCATCACGACCAACGGCGGCCAGTGCATGTCCTGCGGCAACTGTACCACCTATTGCGAAATGGGCATCGACGTGCGCGCCTACGCCGAACGCGGCGAGAACATCGTCCGGTCTTCCTGCGTGGGATGCGGGGTCTGTTCGGCCGTATGTCCCCGCGGCGTGCTCAAGCTCGAGAACGGCACGTCCCACGGCGACCGGTACCCCGGGTCGGACAAACCGCTGGGTGCTCTTTCTACGGCCGTCAGCAAGGGCGCCCGGGTGTACGGCGACCGCGACGGATACGTCTGAGGCGGAGACACCCGACGACCGGCCGGCGTGCATACCGGCCCGGCCGGCACTCACCTGACCAGGAAGATCACCACCGCGACCGTGACGATGCTGCAGACGGTGGACAGGAACACGGCGTTTGCCGCGAAGTCCTCCCTGCTGCCGAATTCCATGGCGATCAGCACGGTGTTGATCGCGGTGGGATAACTCGTGGACACCACCAGGATCGAGGCGATCCTGGGATCGATGTCCAGCAGGAGCACGAGTCCGTAGCCGATCAGGGGGGAAATCACCAGGCGGCATACGAGGGACGCCAGGCTGGCCTGCCACGCGTCCGTGATGCGGGTCCTGGCCAGCTGCATGCCCAGGGTGACCAGGGCCATGGGAACGAGCGCCTCGGCCAGGTATTCGATGGGAAGCCAGACGAAGCCGGGAAGTTCCAGGCCGAAGTTCCGGATGGCGAAGGCCAGGATCAGCGCGTATACGAAGGGCATCTTGAAAGACTGCAGGAACGCCTTCCGGGCCGAAATACGGCCGACCGAGACGAAGAACAGCCCCAGGGTGAACACGAGAAAGTTCTGGACGGCCAGGACGATGGACTGCACGGCCAGGCCCAGGGTGGGAAAGGCCAGTTCGCTTGCCGGAAAGCCATAGTTGCCGCTGTTGTAGTACATCACCGACAGGCTGAAGGCCTGCTTCATGTCCTTCCGATACCGCATGATCAGGGAACCGGCCAGGCTCAGGACATAGAGCGCGACCAGCATGAGCAGGCAGAACACGCTGGTATCCCAGACGAAATCGGCGGAGAGTTCGGACTGGGTCAGGGATACGACGAGGGTCGCGGGCATGACCAGGTACAGCAGGATCCGCGTCAGGGCCTGCATATCGAAATGCCATTTCTTTTGAAACAGATAACCGAGGGAGATGAGGACGAAAATCGGGGCGATGATGTCGAGCAGGATGTTCAGGAATGGCATTGGGTCGCCGGGGATGGGATTCGGATGGACTCGCGCGCGTGCGTCGTTCGGCCGTCAGCCGCCGAAGGGATCGAAGCGGCCGTCCGCCGCCGTCCACCCGCCGTCGACGAATAGGACGGAACCGGTGGTGTAGGAACTGGCGTCCGAAGCCAGGTAGAGGACGGCGCCCGCGATTTCTTCGGGCCTGGCCCATCGCCGGAGCATCGTCTTGTCGGCGTACGCGCCGTACCATTCCGGATGCTGCTTGATCTGGGCAGTCAGCGGCGTGTCCACCACGCCCGGGGCAATGGCGTTGGCCCGCACGCCCCGGTCGGCGAGTTCGGCCGCCAGCGCGCGGATCATGAGCACCACGCCGGATTTCGTCGCGGCGTAGACGCCCTGGCCGGGCTCTACGACCTGTGACCGGATACTCGAGAAGACGATGATACTGCCCCCTCCGTTCTCGGACATGGACCGGGCGACTTCGCGCACCAGGCGGAAGGTGCCTTTCAGGTTGAGGTCGACGACGCGGTCGTACTCCTCGTCGGTGTACTCGAGGAGCGGTTTGCGAATGTTGACGCCGGGCGTGCTGACGAGGACGTCCGGGGGTGCAATCCGGTCGAGCACGCGCTGTATATGGTCCGTATCGCACATGTCCAGCGTTGCCGCTTCGGCCGATCCGCCGTCCTTGCGAATCTCCTCTAGGACGGATTCCGCCGCTTCCTGCCGTACATCCGCGCAGACCACGTGGGCGCCGAACTGGGCCAGGCACCGGGCCGAACTCCTGCCTATGCCGCTTCCACCGCCGACGACCAGCGCATTGCGGCCGGTCAAATCGAAGAGGCTTCTGTAGTCAGTCATACCGTGGTCCGGATGATGGACGTCTGCGTCCTGAGCGGTATAAGTTCTTGCGCGATTTACCACGTCCTCGCGACCGTCAATCCAATGGGTTGCATTGGCTTTATCCGGCCAGCCCACTATCTTAAGACGGGGGCCGGCCCCTGTCAAGATGTTCGGCCCGGGGCCCCGACGGGCGTATCCGGGTCCCGGGATGTGTCGCGCCGTGTGCAGGGTCGGCGCAGTCAACATTGTCTGGAGAAAGTAAATGACCGGTAAGACGCTCATCGTCGCAAATCCCACATCGGGCAGTGGACGCGGCTTGAGATACGCGGAGCGGGTGCGGGATCTGTTGACCGCGAAACTTGCGGACGTCGAGATCCGCCCTACCTCAGCCCGGGGCGAAGCGGAGGCATTCGCGGCGGAAGCGGTGCACGCGGGATATGCATGTGTCGCCGCATGCGGGGGCGACGGAACCGTCCACGAGGTGGTGAACGGGCTGGCCGGAACGGACGTCGCCCTCGGCATCCTGCCCTGCGGACGCGGCAACGATTTCGCCAGGGCGATGCAGATACCGTCCGCACCCGAGAAGGCCGCATCCGTCCTGCTGCAGGGCCATGTCCGTCCCTTCGACCTGGGCAGGGTGAACGACCGGTACTTCGCGACGGTGGTGACGCTGGGATTCGATTCGGAGGTGGCCAGGCTGGTGTACGAAGGGCAGGTCCCGTTCAAGGGCACGGCGGCCTATCTGTGGGGCCTGGCGCGCATGCTGCGCGTCTATCGCGGCGTGGCCCTGCGCATGACCGGGGACTTTGGCACCATCGACCAGACGGTCCTGCTCGCGGCCACCGGGAATACCAGCACGTACGGCGGCGGGATCAGGATCGCGCCGAACGCCAGCCCGGCGGACGGTGCCCTCGACATCTGCCTCGTGCGCATGATGAGCGCGGGCCGTATCCTGCGCGTGTTTCCCCGGGTCTACTGGGGCGGACACCTGACCCACCCCGACGTCTTCTCATACAGGACGGGCAGCCTGAGCATGGAAACGGAGCGGCCGGTCGTACTGTTCGCCGACGGCGAGCCCGTGGGCGAGACGCCGGCGGAGATCATCGCGGCACCCGGCGCGCTGCGGGTCGCCTGTCCGGTCCCCCAGGCCTGAGCGGCATTCGGAATCCCGCTCAGCTACTCCCTGCTCTTATATAATCGCGAAAACATGAGTCCGCCTACCGTACCGTCGGGATACCGGGTGTACCCCTTGAGGTTCGACTTTCGAAGCTGCATCGTGAGTGGATGGAACACGAAGGCGGCGCCGTAGTCCCCCACCAGAATCTCCTCCGCCTGCCGGTACAGCCCCGTGCGCGTTT
Organism: Gemmatimonadota bacterium; assembly: GCA_009835325.1. NCBI lineage: Bacteria > Pseudomonadati > Gemmatimonadota > Gemmatimonadota bacterium. Next base: position 51,935 of record VXWP01000080.1, read on the forward strand.
CCGGGTCCAGCTCCGCTCCGGCCGTTTCCACCAACGCATCGAATTCGGAGTTCGCCCAGTCGTGCCGTCCCGCGCCTTTCGGCTGGGAATGCCAGGTCATGTCCAGCATGTTACGTGGGTCCATGTAATCGGCGACGAACCGCAGAAAGCCGAAGTCCATCTCCCAGTTGTACAGTTTGCTCATGTAGGCGGTCCGGTCCAAGATGCGGATGGAGACGTTCACCCCGAGATGTTCCAGCAGCATACTCTGAATGGCCACGCCCGCCATTTGCATGGAAGGCGTCGGCGCGCGAATCCACATTTCCTGCCTGGGAAATCCCCGTCCGTTCGGGTATCCGGCTTCCCGCATCAGCGCTTTTGCTCTTTCGGGATCGAAAGCCTGGTACGGTTTCATGGCCTCACCGTTGTACTCCCTGAAGTCTGGCGGCATCATGGAATAGGCCGGTGCCGCGGTTCCCCTCAGTACGATCCGGCAGATCGCATCGCGGTCAAGCGCCCGGGCGAAAGCCTCGCGCACGCGGACATCATTGAACGGCGGTTCACCTACCTTGAAGAATAGGTACCAGGTCGTTCTACCGGGCGACCTGACGAGTTCTCCGCTGAGCAGGGGATGGCGTTCGATGCGGTCCAGGTCGTTTATATCCACGTTCTCAACGTCAACCTCGTTATTCTCGTAGGCCAGGACAGTCTGTGCCGCCGCATAGCGGAAAGGATGGATGACCTTCTCCAGCATGGGCTTGTGGGGGCCGTTGTACATGGGGTCGGGAACGAAGGTCATATGGCTGCCGGTCGCCCATTCGGACATTCTGAAACCGGAGTTCGACACGATTTTGTCGACTTCGGTCCACTTCCGGCCGTGTTTTTCCACGGTCCAGCGCGGCGTGGGATAGGCCAGGCCGAAGGACACGACGTGGGGGAAATGCGGCGCGCCGCGCTCCAGGAGCACCTGGAAGGTGAGATCGTCCACGGCGCGGACACCGAGTTGGTCCGGGTCCTCGATCTCTCCCAGGCTGATGGCCTTCGCGTTCTTTATGTCATAATAGAAGAAAGCGTAGGGATTGGCGTTGGCGGGATCGAGCATGCGTCTGAAGGCGTAGACGAAATCATGGGCCGTGACGGGCCGGCCGTCGCTCCACCGGGCACCCTGACGCAGATGAAACGTCCATTCCCGGGCGTCCTCGGAGACGTCGTAACCGGTTGCGGCGGCCGGGATGGGCTGCCAGAGTTCGTCCCGGATAAGCAGGGTTTCGAACGGAAGCAGCGTGCCCTCGCCGTCGTACAGGTTGATCTGGATGTCGAGGCTGCGCGGTTCGGGACTCATCAGGCGGAAGACCTGCTGCTCCGGCGGCGCCGCATCGGCCGGCAGGGTGACTCCTACGGAGTTCGTGTGCTGGGCATGGGAAAAACCGGTTGCCGGCAGGATGGCCGCGGCCAGCAACAGGACGGAAAGTACCTTGTGCATGGAGGTTCCGGGGTAAGGTGGATCTGAATCGAATCTACCGTTGGTGCGCGGTGAATATAGACCCGCCGGCGAAGGCAGGTCAAGAGATTGTCCGTCGTCCTGTATTTGCTTGACATCCGCCATCCCTGCGCCTACTTGATTACACGGCGTTACCGTCAAGATCGGCGTTTCATCCCGGGTTATGCTCATGCTGTCCGAAAGCCCCTTTACCTTCGACCGCGTAGTCCGCATCGCAATCGCCGTGGGCGTGATCTGGCTGTTGATCACCCTTATCGCCTATCTGAGCGACGTGCTCATACCCTTTGCCGTCGCACTGCTGCTCGCCTACCTGATCAATCCCCTGACTTCCTGGCTGCAACGGAAACTGCCCTTCAAGCAACGAATCATCTCCGTACTGCTGAGCCTGACGATCATCCTCGCCGCCGTGGTCCTGTTCCTTTCCATCCTGATCCCGATGGTCGTGTCCGAAGTCGCGCAGATGCAGCGGCTGCTCTCCGGGCTGGTGGACGCGGACCAGTGGCAGGCGAGAATGCAGGACTATGTTCCGGAGGAAATCAGGATATACATTGCGGACCTGGTCCGGTTTGAAGAGCTGGTCCAACTGCTGAACTTCGAAAACATCCGGCTGTTCTTTCAACAGATCCTGCCCGGCATCTGGGGCGTATTCTCAGGTACCATCAGCTTCATCATCGGTCTTGCGGTCGTCATCGTCATCCTGCTCTACCTGGTCTTCATCCTTCTGGACTTCGACGAGATCTCCGAAGGCTGGAAGAACCTGATCCCCGACCAGTACCGGCAGGTCGTACTCGATGTCGTATCCGACTTTACGAAGGCCATGCGGGTCTATTTTCGCGCCCAGGCTCTCATCGCCTTCATCGTCGGACTGCTCTTCGCGCTGGGCTTCTGGCTGATCGGCCTGCCCATGGGGATTTTGCTGGGCCTTTTCATCGGGCTGCTCAACATGGTGCCCTACCTGCAGGTCGTGGGTCTCATCCCGGCGGTGCTTTTCGCGATTGCCGGGGCCCTGGGCGCCGGCGAGAGCATCTGGGTAATGCTCGTCCTCGTCCTGGCCGTGTTCGCCGTCGTACAGGTCATCCAGGACGCCATTCTGGTTCCCCGGATCATGGGCAGTGCGACCGGGTTCAACCCGGCGGTGATCCTCCTTTCCCTGTCCATCTGGGGAAAACTGCTGGGTATCCTGGGGCTGCTGATCGCGCTGCCGGTGACGTTCCTGGCCCACTCGTACTACAAGCGGTTCCTGAAGGGATCTCAACCGGTGAAGGAGCAGTGAATGGATAGAATCTCCTGGGACGAGTATTTCCTGCGCATCGCTTATGCCGTTTCGGCGCGATCGAACTGCATTCGCCGGCACATCGGTGCCGTGATCGTGAACGAAAAGATCATCACCAGCACGGGCTATAACGGCACCCCCATGGGCATACCCAACTGCTTCGACGGCGGCTGCAAGCGATGCAATTCGGACGGACCGTCCGGGGCGAACCTCGACGAATGCGTCTGCATACACGCCGAGGAAAACGCCATCGTCTTCGCCGCGCGCCACGGGTCGTCGACGAGCGGCGCCACGCTCTACACGACCAACAAGCCCTGCCTGGGCTGTCTGAAAAAGTCCATCCAGGCGGGGATACGCCGGGTGGTCTATGGGGAGGAGTACGCCTACACGAAGTCCGTCGAAGAGGTGTATGACTGGCTGGTGGAAGAATCCGGAATCGAGATGGTCGAACTGAAGTTGGACGAGCATCCGGAAACCGTTGTGCAGACGGTCTGACAACCCCGTGAGCCGGGGGAGATTCTGCTTGACGCGCAGCCGGCCAGCCCGGACATTACGCGTCAAATCAATAAGGTCCAATGAACGTGCGAACCGGATGACGTTTTGCATACCAGCGAACGCATAACTCAGTCGGACTTCGTCTATCGCCGGCGGCAGGATACGAAGTCGGAGGTCCTGTCCTTTTCCGAAGCGTATCCCGATTACCATCCGCAGGACCGCGTGGGACTGGTCTCACCCCGTTTGGAAGACGGCGTGTTCGGGTTGGCCGGCGCCGTCCTCGGCCTGGCGACCGGGTTCTACGACTGCCTCCGGTCGCAAGGGGGCGAGTTCTTCAACTACCCCCAGCATCACGTGTTCATCGGGGGACGGGATGGGCGCGTTCATACGCGAAACGGTGACCGGGACCTTTCCATCCCGGAGATGGGAAGTGCGTGGGGATGGCTCGACGTCTGGCCGGAGACCAACTGGCATCTCTGTCCGGCGACGCCGGCAGGCATGCTCGAGGCGGCCTTTCGCCTCCAGGTCAACCGCCTGTTCTGGCCGGCTTCATTCAAACCCGGTACCGTGGATGAACCGCTTTCGCAATACGCATACAGACTGTTGAGCGGAAGGCTGAAATCCGTCTGGTATTATGACTGCGAGGATGGGAACCTGGAAGTCCGGGCATCGGGGTCTGCCGCGGACGTCATCCGGGAGAGCCTGGAGCGTCTTCCCTGTGGAGGCACGGAGTCGTACAACGAGGTATATAATGCGGTCCGGCCATGGACTGTAAATCGTTTTAAGGCAGTGGAACCTGAAGCGTTTCTTGAAGATATGTCGATTTGCTTCACGGATGGATGAGCTGAAAGAAGCCATACCAAAATGGAGCCTTGCCAAAAAGGAGCAGTGACCCATGGTGGACAGATCCTACCTTTTCGACGATGACGCCATGCGCGACTTCATCGTGAACGGCTATCACGTGATCACCGTGGACAAGCCGGCCGCGCTGCACGACGACATCTACGAGAAAACAAAAGCGATCATCGACGAGGACGGGAATCCGGGAAACAACCTGCTGCCTCGCGTGCCCGAGATCCAGCAGGTCTACGACGATCCCGCGGTGAAGGGCGCGCTGACCAGCCTGCTTGGTCCCGATTACGTGATGCACGCCCACCGCCACCCGCACGTGAACCCGCCGAACAGCAAGGGAGGCGGCTGGCACAAGGACAGCTACTGGGGTTACACCAAGGTGCGGGACCATCATCCGCGCTGGATCATGGCCATGTACTATCCCCAGGACACCCCGGTGGAGATCGGCCCGACGGGGGTGATCCCGGGCAGCCACTACGTCGAGTCCCGCGAGGAGACCGTCGGCGGGAACGGGTCGGTGCCCGACGGATTCCCCGCGAGCGGCAAGGCGGGAACCGTTACCATCATTCACTTCGACCTCTGGCACCGGGCGTTTCCGAATCAGACGGACAAGGTCCGGTACATGATGAAGTTCCAGTTTACGCGGATGTCGGAGCCGGACCGGCCCTGGTGGAACCGGCAACACGATGATATCGATCTCGGTGACCTGTCGGACCACCCCCGGAGCGCCATGTGGAGGAACATGTGGCACTGGCTTGCCGGAAACGGGTCGGCCGGGACCCGGCGGGAAGGCGCGGAACACGTCGAAGCGCTCGCCGGCGACCTGACCCACGAACTCGAACAGAAGCGGCTGCACGTGGCCTATACCCTGGCGGAGTGCGGTGAGGCCGCCCTCCCCCACCTGCTCTCCGCCCTCCAGCACGAACGGGACGAAGTCCGGCGGGAAGCGTGCTACGGGCTCGGCGCGCTGGGCGCCGCGGCCGTCGAACCACTGGTCCCCCTGCTCGGGCACGGCGACGAACGGGTCCGGGGCTACGCGGTCTATGCTCTTGGCGACATCCGGCACAACAATCCTTCGGTTGCGGAGCGCCTGGCGGGTCTGACGGACGACCCGTCACCCTTTGTCCGCCAGAACCTGGCCGATGCCCTCGGCCAGATCAAGCTGGCTGGAGATTCGGCCGTTCCCGCGCTGGTCGGCATGATTAAAGACGAGGATGAGCAGGTGCGCTCCAGGAGCGCCTACGCGCTGGCCCGCTTCGGGGACGAAGCCCAGGTGGCCATTCCGCAGCTAGCGGACGCGTGCTACGATGAAAACCGGTACGTGCAGGGCCAGGCCGCCATCGCCCTCGAACAGATCGGCACGCCGGAAGCCCTGAGCACGCTGCTTCACTGGCTGCAGGCCTCGCGGTGGTGCCCCCTGACGACGGCGAAGAGTACGTACTAGCGGCCGGTTACCGCCTGCTACCAGTCGTGCATCATGTGGCCCTGTCCGGGATAGAACAGGGCATCCGCGATGAAGGACAGGACGATGCCCAGCGTGTATCCGAGCAGCACGCCCAGGAAAAACCGCTGGCCCGTGCGGTAAGCGCCGGTCCCGACCTTCAGCAGGATGAACTTTATGAGCCAGGCGAGGAAGACGGACAGGATCGAGTCCCGGATATTGCTCGCGAAGCAGATGGCGAATCCCACCGGGGCGAGGGGCCACCAGACCAGCCAGTGCCTGAGCTTCAGCAGGACCATGAAGATAACCGCGCCCGCCGCCATGAACCAGGGCTCGTTCTGCCCCAGGGAAAGAGGGTTCTTCATCCAGGTCACGATTTCTTCGTAGTAATGCACATTGAGATTGCTGAATGCGCCCCCACCGAAGTTGTAGGCCCCCGTGGAATACCCCCAGTCGATCGAATAGGCCACTGCCGTGACCATGCTGACCAGGAAGGTAACGGTAAGCACGAGCAGCAGCCCCTTCTTCCGCGGCCAGAATCCGTCGGTCAACCGGTCGGCCAATACGACCGAGCCCATTCCCAGACCGCGCCAGTTCCGGGCATAGGCGCTGGCCAGGCCCAGCGAGGTGAGGCTTTGGGGTGACACGTTTCCCGATCCAAGGGAAAGCACCGTGATCTGGTGGGCGTTCACGGGCAGGTCCAGGAACACCACCCCCGTTTCCGCGATCACTTTCGTCGTTCCGAAGTAAAGCACGAACAGAAAGGCCAGAAACACCGCGATCACGGGAAGCGATATCCCCGACTGATAGAGCCATGCGCAGATGAAGACCGTCCCCGCCAGCACTCCGGCCACGGCTATCCTGTACGACACCAGTTCTTTCGAATCATCCAGCGCCGGATCCCTGCCCGTTGCCTTTCTGACCACCGCGAGCAGGTGGCGCCGCGCGGTCCAGAGCGCGTATCCCACGTAAACGAGGAAACCCCCGAAGAACTGTGCGTTGACGCCGCCGGTACCGCCTGGACCGCTGCCTTCCGTGTTGAGTCCGATGTAGCTCAAGGCGCCGATCTCGAGGATTCCGAGCATGAAAAACACCCAGATGCTCAGGAGGATGTCGACGTTGATGAAGTACCCGAAACTGAGCATGTACGGGCTGATGCGCAAGGGGATGGACGGGAACATCGGACTCAGCTGGAGCGGGGTCTCGAAGAAGGTGCCCACGGGCAGCTGCGGTACGATAAGGGCGAACGAGAAGATATTCCAGATCGCGATGGCCAGCGCGAGGCCGAATCCGACCTGGAAGAGCCGGTCGTAGACCAGCTTCGGCCAGCGTCCCGGCGATTGATCGGCTGCTATGAGCTCCAGGGGTACCTGGACCAGGGGAAAGGTAAGCCGCTCATACTCCACCCATTGTTTCCTGAATATGGCCGCGATGCAGGCGCCGACGACGAAAATGGCAATGAAAAAACTCATCCACCAGGCGACCGGTATGATCCAGGGGGACCACGGGACGGTCCCGCCCGGCGGGAGCCCTTCGTAGAACCAGCCCATGGCGTTGTTCTGGTTGCTCGCCACGAGCCATTCCGGGAGATAGGGAAAAAACAGTTCGGCCCACTGGTTTTCCGGCTGGGCGAAGTAGAAAGGCGTGGAGACGATGGTCAGGAAGTACGACACGAAGGCCTTGCCGGGAATCAGGCTGGAGATGAGCAGGATGCAGAATATCAGCGCCAGCTCGCGGCCGGTGAAGGCGGCTCGTGTGTAGAGGCTCCGGGCGACCGGATTGTACAGGAATACGACGAGCAGGAACAGGGCCAGGGCGGAGATGGGCAGGTGGGCCACCGACATGCGGGACGAGTGCAGGATATAGGTCCCGTAGGTCACCCAGACGTTGAGGACGATGGCCAGGACCAGCCCCGTGGCAAGGGACCGCAATGTGATTACGGAGTTTGGCGTTCCTGCCACACGACCTCCATGGGATCGGGGATGGCGTAGGGCTTGACCCGCTGTTCGTGAAGCCACTCGGAAAGGTAGTGATCCATCCTGTGCAGGATCTCCGGCTCATCATCGGCCAGGTTGCGCGTCTGGTACGGGTCGTTTCCCATATCGTACAGGGCCACCGGTTCGAACCGGTATCCGAAGTCGTCGTAGGTCCTGATCATGAGGTGATCGGGCGTCCGCACCGCCCGCTGCAGCGTGTACAGGCCGTGTCCCCAGACCAGGTAGTCGTGCTGGCGGCACTGTCCGGTGGCGAGTCCTTCCGCGAAGGACCGCCCGTCGAAGTATTCCGGCACCTCGCCCCCGGCCAGTTCGATCAGCGTCGCGCTCAGATCCACGTTATACAGTAGATCGCCGCAGGTGGATCCGGGCGGCGTGACCCCCGGCCATTTGATGACCAGCGGGATACGGTGTATGCATTCGTCGGCGCACACGTGGTCGCCGTAGATGCCGTGCTCCCCCATGGCCTCGCCGTGATCCGCCGAGATGATGACCGCCGTGTCGTTCAGATCGCCCAGGGCGTCCAGCACTTGCTGAACGTGATGGTCGGTGTACCGGATCTCCGCGTCGTATCCGGTCACCATGTGATTCAGGTCGTCCGTGTTCCGGATGGCGTCCGGCATGTTCGGCGTGGGGCTGGGCCTGTCCCCGGGAAAGAGATGTGAAGCGGTAAACCACCCGTCGATGTCCTGGTGGCCGCGGATTGCTTCGCCGTCCGGCCAGTCCACCGCCGGCGGATGGGCTGCCATGCGGTCGTAACCGTCGCGGGGCGCTTCGTAGACCCGGTGCGGGTCCCAGTAGTTGATGTACAAAAAGAAATCGTCCCGGCCGCGATTCGCGGCGATCCATCGAAGCACGGCCTCGTTGACTTCGTCCGCCGTCTCCGATCCAGTCTTCAGGTTGGGCGAATGGAACTCCGACCAGCCCAGCCCGAACCAGGTCGCGCAGTGCCGGGTAGGGAAATTGGAAAAGCAGATGGTATCGAATCCGTGCTGGCGCAGTTTTCTCTGCACCAGCTGGTTCCGCTCGTCGGGCCCGCCGTACCGCTGTTCCAGGATATGCAGCTTCGATGCGGGACCGCCGTGGGTCACCACGCCGTTGTTAATTCCGAAACGGCCGGTGATCCAACCGTGCCTCGACGGCATGCAGGGGGAGTCCGCGCAGTAGTACCGGTCGAACCGCATGCCCTGCGCGGCGATCGCGTCGATGGCGGGGGAGGTCGGCCGGCCGTAACCGTAGCAACCCAGGTGGTCGGGCCTCAGACTGTCGATATCGAAGAAGACGATGCGCAAGGAGGATTACCGGTGTCCTGGGTAAGTGAGAGCCGCTAAGCTACGATGGCCTTGTCGATGATGACCTTCATCTTGTCGCCGTGCTTGTGGCGGCCGGCGGCTTCGATGAGGGCTTCGATGGGCAGAAACCCGTTGTCCTGGAGCCAGTGGGCAATGGCGGCCAGCGCGGCGCCTTTCAGACCGCCCGTCTTCCTGAAGTCCCGGGTCACCAGGTTGGACGGACCGGCCAACTCCGCAAGCTCGGGTTCCAGTTTCGAATCCGCGATCACCAGGGTGTGTTCGCCGATGCGAGACCGCACCTTGTCCAGTCCGTCCTGCGATATGACGATCATGATGTCGGGACAGTCGATCCCGGTGTAGTGGATAGGCTGCCGGGAGAGGATCACTTCCGCAACGGAGAACCCGGTGCCGATGGTGATGGGATAGTCGCCCTTCTTGGTGGCGGACAGGCCCGCGGTTATGCCCGCCGTGGAGAGCAGGTCCCCCGCGGACTGGATGGCCTCGCCGGCCGAGCCCGCGACGATAATTTCCAGGCGGCCGTCGAGCGGCGCCTCGCAGGTGTGTTCGATGGGTTTCAACGCGTCCAGCAGGGACCGTCCGACCGCCCGGTGCGGAAGGCCGACCGCGCGCGGGTTCCTTGTCACGACGCTTTCGTAGTCCGCCGTATCGTGGAGTTCCTGGACCTTCCGCATTCCGTACGCCGGGCACATTTCAACGATTTCAATCAGCGAGAACCCCGGCGTGGAGAGGGCCTCCTTCCAGAGTTCGGCCGTGTCCTTGCCGATAAACGTCCGCGCGGTATAGGCCGCGCCGGCGTTGTGGGCCAGCGCGCAGATGTCGTATCCCGGCACGGCCTCCTCCGGTCGCTCCGGTTCTTTGAACTCGGTGGAGGACAGCCCACTGGTCTGGCCGCCCGTCATGCCGTAGACCATGTTGTTCTGCACGACGAGGGTGAGGTCCAGGTTGTGCCGGGCCGCTTCGAGCAGGTGCTGCAGTCCGATCGTGGCGCCCCCGTCGCCCTGCAGGGCGATGATCTTCTTGTCCGGATGCTCGAGGCCCATGCGGATGCCCATGGCCAGGGCGACCGCCCGGCCGTGGAGTCCGTGAATCGTATGGCAGGTGAGCAGCGGGTCCACGAGTCCCGTGCAGCCGATGTCACTCACCACGATGACGTCGAGGGGGTGTACGTCCATATCCGCCAGGGCCTTGCTCATGGACTTGTTGGCGACCGTATGACCACAGCCCGGGCAGTAGGGCATTTTCAAGTCGTTCAGGATGGTTTCCTGCATTGCCGTACTCCTTCCGCGATCTCCTGCGGAGTGATCATGTGGCCGATTTTGTTGACGCCATGTATCCGGTCGTGCTGATGGTTTCCGTAGAGCAGTTCCCGCAGCAGGCCGACGATGTTCTCCTCGACGACGACGACGTGCCGGTATGCCGCAAGCAGTTCGTATATGCGTGGCGGTACCGGCAGCAGCGTCTTCATGACCAGGAGCGATACGGATTCGCCGCCAGTCCGCAGCAGGCCGACGGCCTCCCGGGCGGCCTCCGCCGAGATGCCGTAGGTCAGAATGACCGTATCGGCGCTTTCGTCCCGATCGTGGTCGTAAAAAGTGAATTCATCGAGGTTCTGTTCGACCTTGTTCTTGAGCCGCTCGGTATTGCCGAGGGCCTCGGGACTGTTCTTCTGGGTGATGCCTTCCGTGTCGTGCGTCGATGAATTCAGCCGGACCTGGTGCAGGTCGTTGCCCAGGGGCAGAAAGGGCGGCGCCAGGTTGCCGTTCGCCCCGTAGGTCTTGTATTCCCCGTTCCCTTCATGCATATGGCGTTCCGCGCGCTCAACTTCCTTCAGGCCCGAAATGTCCATGTTCTGGTTGGTCATGACCATTTCCTTCGAGGTCAGCAGCACGACCGGGGTGCGGAGGTCTACCGCCGTGTGCACGCTGGCCGCGGCCATGTCCCAGCAGTCGTTCAGGTTCGAAGGGCAGAACACCGGAAGCGAATACCCTCCCGAGATGCATCCCCGCAGCAGGAGCAAGTCCCCTTGGCCGCCCGTTGTGGCCGACCCGGTGCTCGGACCCAGGCGCTGGGCGAGGATGATGACCATGGGCAGTTCCATCATGAAGGACATGTTGATCGATTCGATCATCAGGGCGAAGCCGGGAAAAGCGGAGGCCGTGACGGGAAACACGCCTGACGAGGAGAAACCGGCGGCCCATTGCAGCGCCGTGATCTCGTCCGGCGCCTCGAGGGCGATGGGGATGCGCTCCTTGGCGCCCGCGAAGAGCCAGTTGACGGGCGTGATGGGATACCCGATGTAGGCGCCCGCGCCTGCCCGGGCCATCGCCTCGATGATCAGCCTGGACCCGTCCAGGAAGACCATGCGTTCGTTAACAGTCGTCATGGTGCTTGTGCTCCCGGCGTGCGCTCCCGCTCATCTTGAATGGATTCCGCCACGATTTCGGCGATATCCCGGACCCGCATGGGTTCGCCGGCCCGCTTGTTGGCGTCGTTCATCATCCTGGCGCAGAAGGGACAGCCCACGGCCAGGGTGTCGGCCCCGGTTTCCCTGGCCTCCCGGAAGCGATGGTCGCTGACCGCTTCCCTGCCTTCCTCTTCTTCTTTCCATACCTGTGCGCCGCCCGCGCCGCAGCAGAAGGACCGGTTCCGGCTCCGGGCCATTTCCACCAGGGAAGGCCGGGCTGCCGCCAGCGCCTGTCGGGGCGCTTCGTATTCACCGCCGTGGCGGCCCAGGTAGCACGGGTCGTGATAGGTCGTGCGTGTTTCGTCGCGCCCCGGCATCGCGAGCCGGCCTGCCTTCGACAACTCGCCGATGAGTTGCGTGTGGTGCAGGACCTCGAAACGGCCCCCCAGCGCGTCATACTCGTTCCCGAGGGTATGCAGGCAGTGGGGGCAACCCGTGACGATGCGCTTCCGGCCGACCTGGTCGGCGCCCGCGGCGTTCAACGTCTCGATGTTCCCTTCGGCGGCTATACTGAAAAGATACTCGTTTCCGGACCGGCGCGCCAGATCTCCCGTACAGGATTCGTCGTTTCCCAGCACGGCGAAGTCCACCCCCGCCCGGTGCAGGACCGTGGCGATGGCCCGCGCCGTTTCCCGGGCGCCGGGGTCGAAGGCGCCGGCGCAGCCGACCCAGAACAGCACGTCGTAGTCCGGGTTCTCCACAACGGTCGGCACCTTGAAGTCCAGGGATTCGGCCCATTCCATCCGGTCGCCCGCCATCTGCCAGGGATTGCCGTTCCGTTCGATACCGGTGAAGGCGCCTTTAAGTTCATTCGGAAACGCGCTCTCCATCAGCACCTGGTTCCGGCGCATGGCGAGGATATCGAACATGGGTTCGTTGCCGACGGGGCAGGCCTCCGTGCAGGCGCCACAGGCCGTGCAGGCCCAGAGCGCGCTTTCGCTCATGGTGTAGCCCAGCATCGGTTCCGTGTCTTCCCCGCCCGCAGCCAGGGAATTCATGTGGTCGCGAAGGTGATACCGCTTGTTCACCTCCAGGGCCGCGGGAGACAATTCCTTGCCCGTGGCATAGGCCGGACAGGCGTCCTGGCACCGGTTGCACATGATGCAGGCGAAAGCGTCGGTGAGATGGGTCCGGTCCAGGTCGGTGATCCGGCCCGCGCCGAACTGCTCGATGGTCTCGTCTTCGAAATCCAGGGCATCCAGCGTGCCCGGACTGGTCCGTTCAGGGGCGGTCATCAGGTTGAAGGGACCCATGAACAGGTGGGCGTGTTTCGAATAGGGAAACCAGGGCAGGAAGGCCAGCACCAGCCCGATGGCGATCCACCAGCTGGCGTGCAGGCCGAAAGTCAGCACGGAAGGTTCCATGCCCGACCAGAGACCGGCTGCCAGCGCCGCGACCGGCTGCCAGGGGTCCGGTCCGCGTAGGGCGATGTCGAAGGATGCGCCCACGAGCCGGAAGCCGACGTGGCCGAGGATGAAAAACCCCACGATCAGGGAATCCCGCCGGATGCCACCGGCTGCACGGGGGTGCAACTTGACGTTGGGCGCGACGGCGAGGTCCGTGGATTTAACGATGAACCGGCGGATCAGCAGGGCGGCCATGCCCGCCAGCGCGGCCAGGGTCATGAGATCGACGAGCAGGCGGTAGACCTGACCGGCGGCCCCGTCTTCCAGAAAAACGAAGCCGGTTACCAGGCCTTCCAGCACGTCCACCAGGTTGACCGCCATGTATAGGATGAAGCCCCACGCAATCCCGGTGTGCGCGAGGGAAACCAGCGGCCGGTCGCGGATCATGTTGTTCTGGCCGGCCAGAGCCTTGATTCCGGTCCACAGCCGGCCTCGAAGACCATCCCACGCAAGGCGGCCCTGGCCCCGCATAATCGTCCCGATCATGCGCCGGAAGGTGACGGACACCAGGTACAGCGAGACGGCCGCAAGGAGGGCGAAGAGGATCTTTTCGTAGGGGGAAAGCATCGGCGTCCCGCAATCCCGATGTGCCGCCAAAGGAAGACGCGATGCACGGAGTGCCGGGTTACCGGCCCAGCCGTTTCCTCACTTCTTCCGCGATGGCGGGCAGGTAACTGAAGAGGTCGCCGGCGATGCCGTAGTGGGCGTACCTGTATAGCGGCACGTCGGCGTCCTTGTTGATCGCCACGATCACGCGGGCGTTTTTCATGCCCGCCAGGTGCTGTATCGCACCGGAAATCCCGCAGGCGATGTACAGGTCGGGCTGTACCGTCTTCCCGGTCTGGCCGACCTGGTGGGCGTAGGGTATCCACCCGGCGTCAACCGCGGCCCTGCTGGCGCCGAGCGCGCCGCCCAGGGCGTCCGCCAGTTCTCGAACGGGCTGGAAACCCTCCGGTCCGCCCACGCCGCGGCCACCCGATACGATGATGCTCGCCTCGGTCAGACTGACGGTGCCGTCCGCGGTCTCCACGGACGCCACGCTGGTGGGGATCTCGTCCTCCGCCAGCACGGCAGGTACCTCGATGATCTCCCCGGTCCGGGACGGATCGGGTTCCACCGGCTGGAAGATATTGCGCCGCACCGTGATGAAACGATGCCCGGTGCCCTTGAACGTCACGGTGGATACCAGGTTGCCGACCAGCGCGGGGCGGACCGCCACCAATTGGTCGCCTTCCAAGCGCAGGTCGGTGCAGTCCGGCGCCAGGGCCGCACCGTCGAGAGCGGCGACGTAGGCCGAAAGCTCCAGGCCGGCCGTACTCGCACCCATCAGGACCACGGACGGCGGCTCGTTCTCCAGGATCCGAGCCAGGAGTTTCGCATGGGGTTCCACGCGGTAGCGGCACAGTGAAGGGTCTTCGGCGGTGTACACGCGGTCCGCGCCGGCCTCGATGGCCTGCCCGGCGATCTCGCCGACGCCGTCGCCTATCACGACGGCGGCAAGCGTTCCGCCGAGATCACCGGCGACTTTCCCCGCTGCGGCCATCGCCTGCCAGGCGATCGGGTCCGCCTGTCCGTCTTCCTGTTCAATCCATACGAGTAAGTTGCTTGCCATCAGTTCATTTTCCGCCTAAATGACTTTTTCATCCAACAACCGGTCTACCAGGGTCCTGGCCGCGTCTTCGGGGCCGCCGTCGATCATCTCGATGTGCGCTTCCCGCTCCGGAGGCAGCGCCGTCCGCCATTCGACCCCCGAGGCCCCGGCGCCCACGCCGGCCGTATCGAGACCGAGATCCTCGCAACGCCACACCGGTATTTGGGCCCGGGCCGCCTTGCGTATGCCGATGAGGCTCGGATACCGAGGTTCGTTGATCTCCTTGACGACCGTGATCAGGGCCGGAAGCCGGCTGGTGACCGTCTCCCGCGCTTTCTCGAGCAGTCTGACCGCCGAGAGGGTCCGGTCGGACGGATCCAGGTTCCGGAGTTCCGCCACATAGGAAACGAGCGGCACACCGAGCAGGGCCGCGATCTGCACGGCCGTCGCGGCCGTATTGCCGTCGATCGCCGCCCGGCCCCCGACGATCAGGTCGAAGGCACCGATTTTGCGGATGGCCGCGACCAGGATGCGCGCCGAAGCAAGGCTGTCGCTGTCCGCCATGGCCGGGTCCGAAACCAGGACGGCTTCATCCACGCCCATGGCCAGGGCGGTCTTCAACGCGTCGGCGGCTTCGGGAGGTCCCAGGCTCAGCGCGGTCACCTTGCCGCCGTGCTCTTCCCGGGCCTGTATGGCCGTTTCCAGCGTGTACTCGTCCCAGGGGTTGACGATCCGGGGTCCGCCCTCGGCGGACAGCTTGAGGCCGTCCATGGAGGCGGACAACTGCGCCGTATCGGGCGTCTGCTTCACCAGGGCGATGATGTTCAAGTAACCGTTACCTCGCTATGTACCTTGTCGTGACAGCGTGGCCGCACGCGGTCTACGGTCGACGTGGCCGCACGTGGTCAGCGGTCAGTCCTGCCAGTATTCCGGATCGTAGGCGGGCATCTCGCACCGGAGCGGGCGGTCCGTCCGATTGCCGAACTCATAGTCCGCCTGCATGAGCTGGTGGATCTGCGACGTGCCCTCGTAGATCACCGCGCTCTTGCTGTTGCGCAGATGACGTTCCACGTCGTACTCGTCGGAGTATCCGTAGGCGCCGTGGACCTGCACCGCGTCGCTGGCCGTAGCGAAGGCCGACTCCGTGCAGTACCACTTGGCCATGCTCGTCTCCCGGGTGTTCCGCATTCCCCGGTTCTTGAGCCATCCGACCTTGCGCACCGCCAGTTCACCCAAATCGATGCGTTGCTTCATCTGGGCGATGAGTTGCTTCACGAGTTGATGGTCGCCGATGGGCTGGCCGAAGGTACGGCGCTGCCGTGCATACGACACGGAAGCTTCCAGGCAATATTTCATCAGGCCGACGGCACCCGCCGCGACGGTGTAGCGGGCGTTGTCGAGACAGGACATGGCGATCTTGAATCCCTCGCCCTCTTCACCCAGCCGGTGGGATACGGGCACGGGGACCTCGTCCATGTTGATCCAGCCCGTGTTGCTCGCCCGCACCCCCATCTTGCCCTTGATAGTGCCGGTGGTCAGGCCTTCCCACCCGCGTTCGAGCAGGAAAGCGGTGATGCCCCGCGTGCCTTCCTCCTGGCTCGTCTTGGCGAAAACCAGAAAGCGGTCCGCCACGTCGGACAGCGTGATCCACATTTTCTCGCCGCTGACCAGGTAGGTGTCGCCTTCCTTCCGGGCCCGGCTGGTCATGGCGGCCACGTCGGAACCCGCGCCGGGTTCGGTCAGTCCGAAGCAGGCGATGTTTTCACCGGTGGCCAGGGGCGGCAGAAATTGTTCCTTTTGTGCTTCCGTGCCCCACTGGAAGATGGGCAGGGCGTGCAGGCCCAGGTGGACCGCGATCGTCTCCCGGACGGAAGAGTCAGCCCACTCCAGCCCCTCCGACAGCAGGCCGAGGGAGATGAAGTCCATGCCGGCCCCTTCGTAGCGAACCGGAAGGCAGATCCCCATGAACCCCTGCGCCGCCATTTTGGGCAGCAGTTCGTGGGGGAAAGTTCCGTTGCGGTCGTGTTCCCTGATCGACGGCAGGATCTCGTTGCGGGCGAAGTCGTAGACCATCCGCTCGACCATCCGATGTTCTTCGCTTAGCTCGAATTCCATATCAGCCCTGGTTTTCGGCCGTTACACCGGCCGCTTTGCCGAAGTCCCTGCCGGGCCTGGATGCCGGATGGGTCACCGGGATCTCCCGCATGACTTCGAGGAACCGGTCCACGTCACGGTCCGTATTGTAGAAATGGGTGGACACGCGGGCCCTTCCCACGCCGCCGTAAGCCCCGAAAATCAACACGTTCTGTGCTTCGAGGGCGTGAGTCACCGCGTTGACGTCCGCCGCGGTGAAGCAGACGTTGCCTGCCCTTTCCGCTTCAGCCCGGGGCGTGATGACTTCCCAGCCCAGGTCCGACAGGCCGTCCCACACGCGGGTGCTCAGGTGAAGCACGTGCTCCTCGATGCGGTCGATCCCGATGCCCAGCAGGCAGTCCAGGGCGTTGTCCAGGATGTACACCCCTATCCAGGTTTCATTGCCCGGCGTGAACCGGCTGGCATCCTCCCGGGGTATGTACGCGGAGGGATCCTTCCAGTCGGGGAGGTAGGCCGGCGTATGCCACCCGACGAAGGGCGGGTTCAGTTCGGGCACGCGTTCCCGGTTCCAGTACAATATCCCCACGCCGTGCACGGCCATGAGCCACTTGTAGCAGCTGGATACGACGAAGTCCGCGTACTGCGCTTCGACCGGAACGACGCCCGCGGAATGGGTGACGTCGAGACAGAGCAGAGCGTTCTTGCGGTGCACGATATCGGAGAGTTCGGGAAGCGGCAGACGTTGGCCGGTGAAATAACTGACATGACTGACATTGACCACCCTGGTGTTTTCATCTATCGCTTGATCAAGATCTTCCAAGTCCGTGTGCCAGTTATTGTTTTCCACAATCCGGAGTTCCACGCCGCGGTCCTTCAGCAGGGTCCACGGCAATACGTCCGAAGGGAACTCCACGTCGGCCACCACCACGTTGTCGCCGGGCCTCCAGTCGAGCGCGTAGACCAGCAGGTTGATGCCTTCGGAAGTAGAGGTCAGGAAACCGATATCGTCGGGTTGGACGCCGAACAGGCGGCCGACTTTTTCCTTGCAACCCGCGGAAACCACTTCGAGGCGCCTGCGTCCTTCCTCTCCCAGGAGCTTGTCCTCGAAGAAACGGTGGACGGCGTCTTCATGCGTTTTCAGCATGGGCGATTCGCCGCCGGTACACAGGTGGGTAATGCCCTCGGTTCCAATGAACTCGGAAGGATCGATCAGCATGGGTGTCTCCAGTTGTAATACTTGCAGTTTCAGCCGGTCGCTAATTCGACTGCCAAGATATCCGCCGGCGCCGTTTTTGTACAGGGAATTCGGGAGGTCGTTACCGTGCGTAGCTTCCGGCGTTGTGATTGACGTAAAACGGGCTATATTGTCTGGAACCCACTGGAATCGGGCGCGCGCTGACGGAGCGCCCGGTACAACCGCTGGAGGGTCCGTTTGGTATACGATTTCCACACTCATTTCTATACCTCCGCTTACCTCGACGAGATCGAACGGGGAGGTTACCAGGCAACGCTGGTCAGGGACGCCGACGGCCATCGCCTGTTGAAGTTGGACGGCGATTACAGCATGATCGCGCCGGGCCATTTCGATGCGGACCGCGTGATCGAGCATATGGACCGGCACAGCGTGGACCGGCAACTGCTCAGTTTCTCGATCCCCGGACTGCACGTCGAGGAACCGGATGCCGGCCGTCGCCTCGCCCGGATCGTGAACGAGGCCCTGTCCGAAACCGTGGCCCGCCATCCCGGCCGGTTGTCCGCCCTTGCGGTCCTTCCGCTGCAGGATCCGGCCGCTTCGGCGGCGGAACTGCGCCGCGCCGTGGAATCGCTGAACCTGCGGGGCGGCATGCTGTTTTCGAATATCAACGGCCGGTCGCTGGGCGCCCCGGAGTTTCATGAACTCTACGCGGCGGCTACCGCCCTGGACCTGCCGCTCTTCGTACATCCCACCACGCCTCATTCCCATGACATTTACGCGGCGTACCGGCTTACGCCCATGGCCGGGTTCCCGTTCGACACGTCGGTGGCCGCCCTGCACCTGGTACTCAGCGGAACCATGGCGGCTTACCCGGACCTGAAGGTCGTACTGGGGAACCTCGGCGGCACCATCCCGTTCCTAGCGGGCCGGATCGACCAGGCCTACCGTTCCTACCCCGAGGCTCGCGAGCAACTGGACCGGCCACCGTCTGAGTATCTGAAGGACATGTACTACGAATCCGCGGGGATGCCGGACAGCGGAGCGCTTCGCCTGGCCATCGATTTCGCCGGTATCGACCGGGTGATGTTCGGTTCCGACTACCCGCAGCAGATCGCCTACGTCGCCCTTGGGCTGCGAACTA
>VXWP01000081.1 GCA_009835325.1 Gemmatimonadota bacterium
GGTCTGCGACGCCGGCCCGGTGTTCGACATGCAGGAGGTCGTGCTGTGACGGCACAACCCGATTTGACGGTAAACATAGGTGCGCTGAAGCTGAGGAATCCCGTGCTCGCCGCGTCGGGCACCTTCGGATACGGATCGGAGTACGGCCGGTTCGTGGATCTCTCCGATTTCGGCGGTATCGTCACGAAGACGCTCACGCCGGAGCCCTGGCCGGGCAACCCTCCGCCCCGGGCCGCGGAGACGGCCGCCGGCATGCTCAATTCCATCGGACTGCAGAACGTGGGCGTGGAGGCCTTCATCCAGGACAAGATGCCGTACTTGAGAAAGGTGGACACCGCGTTGATCGTCAACGTGGGCGGAGGTCCGGTGGAGGAGTTCGTCTACGTGACCGAACGCCTGTCAGACTGCGAGGGCATCGATGCCCTGGAGATCAACATGTCCTGCCCGAACGTGTCCGGAGGCATGGACTTCAGTACCGATCCACGGCGCGCGGCGGAACTGGTTTCCACGCTTCGGGGCGTCACGGAACTGCCGCTCATCGCCAAACTCACGCCGAACGTCACAGACATCGGGGAGATCGCACGCAGTGTCGAAGAGGCCGGCGCCGACGCCATATCGGCCATCAACACCCTGCGAGGCATGGCGGTGGACATCCGCACGCGCCGCCCCATGCTCGGCGCCGTCACGGGGGGGCTGTCGGGTCCGGCCATCAAGCCCGTGGCCGTAGCGGCCGTCTACCGGATCGCAAGCCAGGTGAACGTCCCGGTCATCGGCATCGGCGGTATCATGAGCGGAGAAGACGCCGTGGAGTTCCTCGTTGCGGGCGCCACGGCCGTCCAGGTGGGCACGGCCACCTTCGTCGAACCCCGCGCCGGACCGTCTGTCGCGCGTACGCTGGCCGAGTGGTGCGCCGCGTCGGAAGTGCACTCGGTCCGCTCGCTGATCGGAAGCATACAAATACCTTCACAAGAGGACGCCCCATGTCACCGTTCGTAGATAGATTAAACCGCGCCCGGGCCGTGGCGAACAGCCTGGTCTGCGTGGGGCTCGATCCGGACCTGGATCGATTCCCGGAGCACCTCAAGTCGGAACCGGACGCGTTGTTCGAGTTCAACCGGGCGATCATCGAGCACACATCGGATCTCGTTTCGGCCTACAAGCTGAACATCGCGTTTTTCGAGGTCATGGGCTCGAGGGGCTACGAAGCGCTGGAGCGCACGCTCACGGTGATACCGGATGGGGTCGTGGTCATCTGCGACTGCAAGCGGGGAGACATGGGGAACAGCGCACGCATGTACGCGAAGGCGCTGTTCGAGCATTTCGGTTTCGACGCGGTGACCGTCAATCCCTATCAGGGACGGGATTCCGTGCAGCCCTTCCTGGACTACACCGACCGGGGGGTTTTCATCCTCTGCCTGACGTCCAACGAAAGCGCCCGTGAATTCCAGTACCTGTCCGTCAACGGACACCCGCTGTACCTGGAGGTGGCCAGCGTGGCCAGGTCGTGGAACACCGCCCGGAACGCGGGCCTGGTCGTGGGGGCCACGCAGGCGGAATCCCTGGCGGGCATCCGTGCCGTCGCCCCGGATATGCCCCTGCTGATCCCCGGGGTCGGCGCCCAGGGCGGCGACCTGGAAACGGTCATCCGCGAAGGCGCCGACGAGCATGGCGGCGGACTGCTCATCAATTCCTCCCGGAGCATCCTGTATTCCTCCGGCGGCCATGACTTCGCCGAGTCCGCCCGGGCGGCTACCCTTCAACTCAGAGACGAGATCAACGACCTGTTGCCCTGAACGCCCCGCGCGTAGGAACCTCCGTGCGATTGACGCCCCGTGCGCAGGAACGCCGCGCACGAATGACGCCCTGTGCGAAGGAACGCCCCGTGCAGTCCAGGAAAACCGGAGATATGGAGACGAACTTCGAAGTCCGCAGCTTCGACGTGGAAATCACGAAGGAAGCGTACGACCGGCTGCCCAAGCTGCCCCTCTACTTCGTTCTGGACAACCTGCGCAGCGCGTTCAACGTGGGCTCCATCTTCCGGACCTGCGATATCCTGCGGGTGAAGGGCCTTTTCCTGTGCGGATATACAGCCTGTCCGCCCCACGCGAAACTGGAGAAGACCGCCCTGGGCACCATCGATTACGTTCCCTGGCGTTACTTCGAAACGGCCGTCGACGCGGTAGAATGCCTGAAGGATCGCGGTATTGCGGTGTGGGCCGCCGAAACCACGTCGGAATCGGTGTCCTACGACGCCGCGGTGTTTCCGGACGAATTGGCCATTGTGCTCGGGAACGAAGCCCTCGGGGTGAGCCGGGGCGTGCTGGAACGCTGCGACGGCCTGGTCGAAATCCCCACGCGGGGCTACAAGAATTCGCTGAACGTGGGGTCCGCATGCGCCGTCCTGGGATTCAAGGCGCTGGAGACGATGGAAGGGGCTCGAGGCGGATCGAAAGGATGACGCCGGATGGTCAGGGGTCGCTCGACCAGGTCTTCTTGCCGACGAAGAACGGTCCGAGCGAATCGATGTACAACGCGGTCTGCTGGGTCTTGCGCATGTCCTGCACGACCCGGGACAGCGGGTAGAGGTCCTTGCCGATCAACCCGATGACGAAGTCGTTGTCCGCCTCGTCCAGCCCGTAACAGGCCAGGCGGATATCGTGGGCGAAGTCGGCCCGGCCGTAGGCCCGCCCAATGTGGGCGTGTTCCATCAAGATCTGGCGCTGTTCCTTGTGTTCCAGTCGCGCGAAGGCGCCGTTGCGCCGCAACGGGTACCAGATGGCCCAGGGCCAGTCGGGATTGAGCACGGTGTTGCGCGGCCGGTGGATGAGCGATTCCATCAGATCCGGCTCGAATCCCATGGAGTAGGTCCTGCCGAGCATCGTCATGGACCCGCGGCGGTCCAGGACATCGAAAGGCCGTTCCGTCAGCAGGTTCCGGATATCGGTTACGAAGGTATCGGGATCTTCGGCGAGAAACAGCACGCCGATGCCCAGGGGATCGTTGACGTCGAGGTACACCGCGGCATCCAGGCCGGAATTCCCGAGCCTGGCCGCGATGTCTTCTGCCATGGGCCGCGTCTGGCCAGGCTGACCAGGCTGGCCGCCGGATTCGGTGCCGGACAGGGTGAATACGTTGAGCTGCATGTACAGCCGCGTTTCGGCCGTCTGGGGTTGCCCGTCGACGGGCGCGCCGCGTTCAAGGATGTCGGGGGTTTTCCCGGTTTCTTCACTCACTGCGCTTCCCTGTTGCCTGTTTCGCGAAATCACGCGAAATTCCAATGGGTCCAGCCGTGCGTAAATTAGGGTCGAACCGGTAGCATGGCAAGGAAATACAGAGTCGGCACACCATGCGGGGAGGAAGCCCGTTGAACTACGACGCACTGCTCCTGGTATCTTTCGGAGGCCCCGAGGGCCCGGACGATGTGATCCCCTTCCTGGAGCGCGTGCTCAAGGGCCGGCGCGTCCCCCGGGAACGGATGATGGAGGTCGCGGAACACTACCACCATTTCGGCGGAGTCAGCCCGATCAACGGCCAGAACCGTGCGCTGATCTCCGCCCTGGAAGAGGCATTCGAAACCCGCGACCTTTCCCTGCCGGTCTACTGGGGAAACAGAAACTGGCATCCCCTGCTTTCGGATACGGTCGGGCGCATGGCCGCGGACGGGATTCAGCGGGCCCTGGCCTTCGTCACGTCCCCGTACAGCTCCTGGTCAAACTGCAGGCAGTACTTGGAGAACATCGAGGATGCCCGGCGCGAAGCGGGGTCCGGCGCACCGGTGATCGAGAAGATCAGGCCCTTTTTCAATCATCCGGGATTCATCGAAACGATGGCGGCGCGCGTACGCTCCGCGCTGGATCGCCTGCCGGAGGAACGCCTTCCGCGGGCGCACCTCGTGTACACCGCCCACAGCATACCCCTGGCCATGGCCGGCGGCTGCGCGTACGAAGCGCAGCTCCGCGAAGCGTCCCGGCTCATCAGTGAGCGCGTGGGCATGTCCTCCTGGGCGCTGACCTTTCAGAGCCGCAGCGGGCCGCCCGCGCAGCCCTGGCTGGAACCCGACGTCTGCGACTACATCCGGTCGTTCCGCGCATCGGACGCGGCCCGGGCAGATGCGGCGCATAACGCGGACGCGGCGGACCAGGCGGACCAGGCGGGCCAGGCAGACCGGGCGGACCGCGATATCGTGGTGATCCCCGTGGGATTCATCTCCGACCACATGGAGGTGGCCTACGACCTGGACGTG
The DNA here is from genome assembly GCA_009835325.1 of Gemmatimonadota bacterium. Taxonomy (NCBI): domain Bacteria; kingdom Pseudomonadati; phylum Gemmatimonadota; species Gemmatimonadota bacterium. Next base: position 4,244 of record VXWP01000081.1, read on the forward strand.
GAAGCGCGGGCCTGCTGCGATGAACTCGGGGTGCGCATGGTCCGGGCGGAGACGGCGGGGACCCATCCCCGCTTCGTGGACATGATCGTGGAGCTCGTAGAAGAGCGGTTATCCCCGGGGGCGGCCAGGCCGGCCGAGGGCGTCCTGGGTCCCTGGCCCGATCGATGTCCGCTGGACTGCTGTCCTCAAGGCAGGTAGGGCAGCTGCTACGCGCCGGTCGTCCTCACTCCGGAATTCCCCACTTATCCATGGGTACGGTGGAACGCACCCGGTGCATGCCCGCGTCGGCGAACCGGCCGAAGGCCTCCTCCGCCTCTTCGGTAAAGTCGATTACACCGGGCACGACGACCGGCGAGGTGCAGTCCTCCAGCAGGCAGACACGCGGGATCATGGACGGCTCGCACGCCGCGAACGCCGACCGGAGATCCTCCACCGTCCACGCCACGCAGTGGCTCTTGGCCTGCCCGGCCACGATGACGGCGTCGAAGGTCATCAGGTGTTCGACCAGCGGTGTGTTCTTCACGCCCAACGAGGTGTTCTTCGCATCCAGCGGGCGGCCTTCGGAATCTTCCGTCACTTCGGGGCGCAACGCGGAGTAGTTTTCCGTGAGGGCAAGGTTCCCCTTGATTTCAAAACGCGTCTGCCGGACCCGGGCGATGCCGTGAAAGAATACCGCCTCCTCAACGGCGGACACCAGGGCGTGGCCGATTCCCCCGAGCATGGCGTGGTAGGGCCAGATCATGAGGGGATACTTGCCGTCCCGCGTGAGGCGCCGTACGTAATGCATTGCGTAGTCGGAGAGATCGACCCGATCGCTGTACCAGGCCTCCACGGCCGGATTGACGCGCCAGGTTCCAGCTTCCACGTCGTCCGGGGTGATGATGGTCTCGCCCCCGGTGGGATGTTCGCCGTCCCGGTCTACCCAGAACACCGGATGGAAGACCTGCTGGGCCGTGTGAGTGTCCAACGTGGGGATGATTTCCGAGATGGAATGGAGGTTGCGGTAGATGAAGGCGCAAAGCCGCTTGTTGTCCTCTACGGCGCCCCGGCCGCTCCGGCCTCCCACGAAGAGTTCGAACTCGGGGAGACAGAAGGTGTTCTGGCAGTCCACCAGGAGCAGCGCGGTGCGGCACTCATCTTCCACTGAGGGCCTGAGGCCGTGTTCCGCCGCCCACACGCGGGCATCGGCCGCCCGTTCTCCGTAGGGGACGCGCCAAAAGGTCTCGACGGAATCGGGCCGGTAGTGGGGCGGCACTTCGCCGGGTGGTCTAAAGCGCATCGGGGATGCGTTCCAGGTCCGTCAGCCAGGCAGCCGGCGAAGCATCGGACGGCATCCGCCAGTCGCCGCGGGGAGAGATGCAGGTCATGCCGACCTTGGGTCCTTCGGGCAGGCAGTTCCGTTTGAACTGGTTTTGGAAGAACCGGACAATGAAGACGCGGAGCCAGGCCTTGATTTCAGGGAGTCCGTACTTCCCCTCGAAGGCGTGCAGCGCCATCCGGGCGATCCGGGAAGGCGAAAAGCCGAAACGCAGGAAGTAGTAGATGAAGAAGTCGTGCAGCTCGTAGGGACCGATTTCTTCTTCGGTTTTCTGTGCGATCTCGCGATCGCTCGGGGGCAGCAATTCCGGGGAGATGGGTGTATCGAGGATGTCCAGCAGTACCTCGCGGACCTTCGGCTCCTCCTCGAAGACCTCGTCGGCCGTCCATTTGATCAGGTAAGAAATGAGGGTCTTGGGTATCCCGGCGTTGACCCCGTAGTGGCTGGCGTGGTCGCCGAACATGGTGCACCAGCCCAGCGCCAGTTCCGAGAGGTCTCCCGTGCCGAGAACGATGCCCCTGACCTGGGCGGCCGTGGCGAGCTCCTCCAGCTTCCGCGTCCATGCCTGGGTGTTCTCGTAGACGAGGTCTTTCTTGTCTTCCGAATGATCGATGTCCCCGAAGAACTTCCGTACCGCGGGTTTGATGTCGATCTCCCGGAACGTGGCGCCGACGGCACGGATCAGGGCGCAGGCGTTCGTGTAGGTCCGTTCCGTGGTGCCCAGACCCGGCATGGTCAGGGCCACGATGCGGGACCGGGGCAGGCCGAGGAGGTCCATGGTGTGCACCGCCACGTTCAGGGCGTGGGTCGAATCCTGACCGCCGGAGACCGCCACGACGACGCGCCGGGCATCCTCGGGCAGCGATCTGAGCTTGGTCGCCAGTCCCGTGGACTGGATCATGAAGACCTCGCGGCATCGCTGGCTGCGTTCGGCCGGATTCTGGGGTACGAAGGGATGGGCGGGTATGTCGCGATGGAAGGTCTGATACGCCTGTTCACGGCCTTTTCCGGCGGCACCGTTATCCGCATCCCCGGCCTGTCCGGGCCGGAAGCCCGGCAATGAGACGGACCGCCAGGATGACTTGTAATCCATGGCGTTCTGCCGGAACGAACCCTGGACGCCGCGCTCCAGCGTAAGCGCCTCCACGTCCACGTCCGCCGTGATGCAGGTCCCGTCCAGTTGAAATCGTTCCGTTTTCGCCAGCATGTAGCCGCGCTCGGTGATGAACCCGTGGCCGTCCCAGACCACGTCCATGGTCGATTCCCCGAAGCCCGCCGCGGCGTACATGTGTACCGCCTCGTTGCGTCCCGAGGAGGCCAGGATGAGGTCCTCGCGGTACTGCGCCTTGCCGATGACGATGTTCGACGCCGAGAGATTGGCGAGTATGGTCGCCCCCGCCAGCGCCGCCCGGCTGGCCGGCGGGACCGGCACCCAGTCGTCTTCGCAGATCGTCGGGTAGATCACCACCCTGGGATCATCCGTGCGCAGGAGCACGTCGGGTCCGAAAGGCGCGTCCCGGCCGCAGAGGGATACGGTCTCCGTCTGCGCTTCAGCCGCCCGGGCGAAGTACCGTGTCTCATAGAATTCGCGGTACTGGGGAAGATAGGTCTTGGGCGTTACCGCCAGGATTTCCCCGCGGCTGCAGGTCACCGCGACGTTGAAGACCGCGTGGTCCAGCCGCAGGGGCATGCCGAAGCTGAAGGCCGGGTCGAGCCCCTCCGTGCCGGCGAGCAATGCTTCCAGGGCCTCCAGGGCGCCTTCCAGGAGCGCCTGGGAGTGAAAAAGGTCGGCGCAGGTATAGCCGGTGAGGCTCAATTCGGGGAAGAGGACGTAGGAAGCCCCCATCTCTCCGGCCGCTTCAATCTGCTCGAGGTGATGGGCTACATTCTCCGCGGGATCGCCCACGCGTATGCGGGGTACGGCGATGGCCAGGCGGACGAAGCCGTGGCTTCGAATATCCAGGAACTGGTCGGGTATAAACTTCGGGTCCATGGTCACCATATCTCGCAGCGATTCCGTGCGGACCGGTTCGATCCGGTATCCCGGCCGGCGGTCCAATCCGCACGACGGCGGTCCAATCCGCACGACGGCCGGCTGACAATCACGAAAAAGATAAGGGATATGCGATTGGACAGGCAAGACGCAATTTACGGCGCGCCAACGGGTTTGAGGGCCGTCAGTCTTTCTCGATCAGCCGGCCCTTCCCGTCATGGCCGACCTCCACGGTATCGCGCCCCTGCCTCCTTCTGCGCATCCGGTCCCGGTACCGCAGGGGCATTTCCCGGCGGCGCCAGGCGAGGAATCCACGCTCATGCCGGTCCCGGTTCCGAAGCGACGGCGGCGCCGGAATGGCGATGGTCCCATGGGTGATGGCGGTCTGCTTGCGGGACAGGGCGACGATTTCCCCTTTGCTCACGATCAGCGTGACGCCGACGTTGGCTTCGACGATGGGCACGCCGTTCTCGCGCGCCCGGGCGAGCACGGCCCGGTCCTGGGCGCGGGCCGTCGACCCGAAGGAGGGAATGAGCAGGTAGCGGGCGCCGTCGAGCACTGGAATGCGGGCAATATCCGGGTTCCACCGGTCGTTGCAGATGACCATGCCGGCCCGCCCGAAGGGGGTGTCGAAGGCGCGGCTCCCCTTGCCAAGGCGGTTGAACCACCACGACCGGTGATGCCCCTCGGCCAGCTGCATCTTGTGGTACTTGCCCCGCAGCCGTCCCCGCTGGTCGAGGAATATCGCGCAGTTGTATACCTCGTCCCCGATCCGCTCGGCGAGACCGAAGGCGAGGCACATGTTCAACGATTTCGCGAGTACGCGGAACCGCCCGATGACCGGGCTGCGCATGGTCAGCGAGACGCGATTCATTTCCTCCGGAAGGATATCGCCGTCGATGATCTCGTTGACCACGTAGCCTTCCAGCACGCCTTCCGGCGCGACGGCGAGTTCGGCCCCATCGGCCGCGGCCTCGCGAAACATCTCTTCGAGCCGGGCCGCGTTCCCCTGCAGGTCCATCTTGACCGGTTTGAACGAGAGCGCTGCAACACGCACGTCTCTGAACATGTTTTGCCTCCGGATTACAGGCTAGAAGCATTGCGGATTCACGACTAACTCAATATATTGCGCCCGATCGCGCCTTCGCAATGGTGGCATAATCTGCGCTACGTTCTATACGAGGGACTAGGGTACGTTTCGATCACCAGGTCGGGCATCTGGTTCGTTCGCAAGTTTACACACTGTACCACCGGGAGGATTACGATGCCGCCAACCACCCCCCAGCACGAATTTGCAACGAAGGCCGACCTGGAAGCCTCAGTTTCCTCGCTGAAGGAACTCATGTACGCCCGGTTCGACACGATGGACGCACGGTTTTCCGCAATGGACGACAAAATCGACAAGAGGATTTCTGCCGCTGCCAACAAGCTCATGCTGGCACTGGTCGTCATCGCCGGATCCATTATTGCCAGTCTGCTCTACACTTCCTGATGGATAGGACCGCCATGAAGGCTGCCGTTGTACTGCTCAGCGGCGGGGTCGATTCGGCGACCACGCTCGCCTTGGCCCGGCACGACGGATTCGCGAGCCACGCCATCACCTTCGACTACGGCCAGCGCCACCGGTTCGAGCTCGAAGCGGCCAGGCGCGTCGCCGAGTCCATGGGAGTCAGGCGTCACGTGACCATACCCTTCGACCTGCGGGCCATCGGCGGGTCGGCGCTGACGGACGACATCCCGGTGCCCAGGGACCAGGATCCCGAGACCATGGCAGGGCAGATCCCGTCCACCTACGTCCCGGCCCGCAACACCATCTTCCTTTCCTTCGCGCTAGGCTGGGCGGAAGTGCTCGGTGCATTCGACCTGTACATCGGCGCCAACGCCATCGATTACAGCGGCTATCCCGATTGCCGGCCCGAATACATCGCTGCCTTCGAGCGCATGGCCAACCTGGCGACGCGTGCGGGGGTGACCGGCGAAGGCAGGTTCAACATCCATGCGCCGCTCATCGAAATGTCCAAGGCCGATATCCTGCGAACCGGCGTCCGGCTCGGTGTGGACTACGCCCTCACGACCAGCTGTTACGACCCGGCGGACGACGGGGCGGCCTGCGGCCGATGCGACGCCTGCATCCTGCGGCGGAACGGGTTCGAAGAAGCCGGTATCGAGGATCCGACGCGATACGCCTCATGACGCTTCCGGCTCGCGGGTATCCGCATCGATCCGGGCCAACAGTTCCTGCAGTCTCTTCGGCGAGACAGTCCGTGCGGTCCCCAGCTCCTGGGCGAACACCGACACGCGGTATTCCTCAAGCATCCATCTGAATTCATCCAGCCGTGCGGGATCCACGTCGTCCCGGGTTTGCAGTGACTTGAGCGCTTCGTCGAAGGGCTTGACCCGCTCCGCCTTTTTCAGGTCCTTCGTACGGTCTTCCCGGGCCCGGCGGGAACGCATATCCACCGCCTTGAGGTATCGGACCAGGTTGGGCAATTCGACGGCGGGTGTTTTCCGCAGGAAGTCGGGTGGAAACAGCCTATCGAGGTCGCCTTCCATGCCGGGGTAGGCGCCGTCCTTTCCGATTCTTCCCCCGACTACCCTTTCCAGCGCTTCCATCTGTTGTCGAAACCAATGGGGGAGTTTCTTCAACAGCCCCCGCGCGGTCTCCACGTCTTCTTCGAAGCGCAGGGCCGTCAGCGGATACAGGGGTTCCCGGGTGAACAGGGCGGCCAGGAGGTGGTCGTAAGCGGTATCCTGCAGCGCTTCGAACCCGCCGGCATGGTCCGCCAGGGCGGGGAGGTTCCGAAGAAACGCCAGATCCCTGCGCAGCCAGGCCATTGCATCGCCCATCCGGCGTTCGAGCAGGCGGACCAGCCCCTTGCGGCTTTCCCGCAACGCTTCATGCCGGTCCCGGAACAGGCGCAGGTCCACCAGGTCGTCATCCGCCTGCAGTCCGGGATAAGCGTACTGGGGCACGGTTCCCGACAGACCGATTTCGACCCTTTCGGGCAGGTCCCCGATCGACCAGTCCCGCAGGTCGTACTTCTCCCAGATTTCCGCCGCTTTCCGCCAGCCTTCCGATTCGACGGCGGCGGCGCGGCCCGTGACTTCGGCTTGCAGGCGATCGGGATCGCGGGTAGAAAGGACGGTGCTCCCGTCCTCCGCGGTCACCAGGACGCGCATGCTCAGGTGGTCGGGAACGGAATCGGGCGACCAGTCCGACGGGTCGATTTCTATCCCGTGCCGCCTGGCGATGTATGCCGCGAGCGCATCGGTCAGGGAGGAAGCGGAAGGATCCAGGTCCTCCGCGATCGTACGGGCGGTTTCCGGAATGGGCACGAGCTGCTTGCGTTTCCTTCCGGGCAGTCCTCGGAGCAGGGCTTCGATCTTCTCGTACAGCAGGCCGGGCACGAGCCATTCCAACGTTACGGGATCCAGCAGATGGACCCGGTCGACCGGCAGCGAAAGGGTGACCCCATCCTCATCCCGGCCCGGCCGGCAGGCATACTGCAGGGGAAGCAGGTCGCCTTCCAGGTCGAAATGTTCAGGAAAACCCTCCGGTCTGCCTGGTCTGCCTGGTCTGCCTGGTCCACCCGCGCCGTCCTCTTCCTCCCCGGTACCCGTAAGATCCCCGATTTCCATGTGCAGGAAGGAAGCATTGTCCGCGCCGGCAGTCTTCATCAGGCGGTTGAGGTCGTGCACCGACGATACCCCGGAAATCCGTTCCTCGTAGAAACGGAAGGCGGCCTCGTCGAGGTCGACGCGATAGGCGTTTCGGTGTTGCAGCAGCCAGGTCTCGGCATCCCGCCGTATCCCGCGGTTATGCTCCAGGAAGTCATGCCGGGCTTCCAGGTCTTCGCCGACCAGGCCGGCCAGGCCGACCAGGCTGACCAGGGCCTCGCGGATGAAGATACGCGTCGCGTCATCGGGATCGATCTTCTTGTAGTCGACGGTACGCCGGGAGACCATCAGGCCGTACAGGTGCAGCGTTTCCGTGGCCGTCACCCGCCCGGCGGACCGGTCCCAGCCCGGATCGGAAAAGGAAGCACGGCACAGGTGGCGGCCCAGTTCGGCGGCCCACCCGGGTTGTATCCGGGCCACCGTGCGCGCATAGAGCCGGTTGGTCTCGACCATCTCCGCGGCTACGATCCAGGGTGCGGCGCCCGTGCCGTTCCGTGGTCTGTCCGCGGCAACCTTCCCGGCATCATCGTGCCCCCGCTCGGCAGGTCTTTTCTCCGGGTGCTGTTCGACCGCTTTTCTTCGAAAGAGGCCGGAACCGGGGAAGATCATGGCGGTGCGGTTCCGGGCCCCGGAATAGAGATTGCCTTCCCGGTGTTCAGCGACCTGGCTGAGCAGTCCGCTGAGGATCGAACGGTGGATCGCGTCGAAGTGTGCCCGGCCCGCCCGGCCCGTACGTCCCGCCCTTCCGCGGAACCCGCCGGATTCCCGCAGCGCGCGGCGGAGTTGCACGTAGATATCGCGCCACTCGCGCATGCGGTTGTAGGACAGGTAGTGTTGCCGGCAGAACCTGCGCATGGCGCCCTGGGTCTGCAGGTGTTCGAAGGTGCGGTGAAAGGCCTCCCAGATATTGAGGAGGGTCAGGAAATCCGAGGTCCTGTTCCTGAATTTGCGGTGCTCGGCGTCCGCCTGTTCCTGCTGATCGAGCGGCCTTACGCGGGGGTCCTGTATGCTGATGGCCGACGCGATCACGAGGACCTCCTGCAGGGCGCCTTCCTGCCGGGCCTGCAGCAGCATGCGTGAGACCGTGGGCGATACCGGCAATCTCGCCATGTCCCTGCCCCGGCCGGTCAATCGCCGTTCCCGGTCGATAGCCCCCAGTTCGGCGAGCAGTCCGAACCCGTCCCGGATCGCCTGGGGCGTGGGCGGGTCGAGAAAGGGGAAGGCGTGGACGTCGCCCAGTTTCAACGCCAGCATGCGCAGGATGACTTCGGCGAGATTGGCGCGCTGCAACTCGGGCGTGGTGAATTCCGGCCGGCTTTCGAGGTCGGCCTCGCTGTAGAGCCGAAGGCAGACGCCTCCCGACACGCGACCGCACCGTCCGGCCCGTTGCAGGGCGCTGCTTTTCGCAATGGGTTCGATAGGCAGGCGCTGGGTGCGGGTCCGTGCGGCGTAACGGCTGATCCGCGCGAGACCGGTATCGACGACGTACTTGATGCGTGGTATGGTCAGCGAGGTCTCGGCGACGTTCGTGGCCACGACGATGCGACGGTTGTTCCCCGGCCGGAAGACCCGCTGCTGGTCCGCGTTGGTCAGCCGACCGAAAAGCGGAAGCACGTCGGTGTGTCGGTAGGACCGGCCGTCCAGCCTCCGGCGTGTCTCGTGGATGTCCTTCTCCGTGGGGAGAAACACCAGGATGTCGCCCCGGCCAGGTTCTTCCATGATCCTGTCGACCGCGTCCACCGCCCCGTCGACATAGGTATATACCTCGGATTCGCCCCGGGTATCCTCGAGGGGTAGATAGCGGATCTCCACCGGGTGCAGGCGTCCGGACACCTCGACGACCGGCGCCTGACCGAAGGCGTTCGAGAAAGCGGCGGCGTCGATCGTCGCCGAGGTGACCACGATCTTGAGGTCCTTCCTGCGCCGGATCAGCAGACGCAGGTAACCGAGCAGGAAGTCGATGTTCAGGCTACGTTCGTGGGCCTCGTCTATAATGATCGTGTCGTATTCAAGCAGATCCGGATCGTGCTGTATCTCGGCGAGCAGCATGCCGTCGGTCATCATCTTGATGCGGGTCTCGGCCACGGTCTCGTCCGTGAACCGGATCTTGCACCCGACTTCCCGTCCCCAGGTCGCACCGAGCTCCTCGGCGATGCGGCGCGAGACCGACAGGGCGGCGACGCGCCGGGGCTGCGTGCACGCGATGCGGCCGTAAACGCCCCGGCCGGCTTCGAGACAGATCCGGGGCAACTGCGTCGTCTTGCCTGAACCGGTTTCCCCCGTCACAATGACCACCGGGTGGCCGCGCAGGGTTTCGAGGATTTCATCTTTACGGGTTGAAATGGGCAGCTGGCGGTCGATGTCGACAGAGGTGTCAGAGCGAAGGCGCGCCTCCACGAGCCCGGCCGATGCAACCGCCTGATCCTTCAACCTGCGAAGCCGGCCGCGGACCCCGCTCCCGCCGCGCGCACCGCCGCCACTCCCGCCGCGCGCACCGCGCGACCTCTTCAGCCCACGCTGGATGTCCCGCCGATCCTTGAGCGTGCAGCGGGGGAGCAGGTCCCGGATCTCGGCCGCCAGCCTATGGTCCGTGGAGGCATCCACTACATCAGGAGGCCCGCCACGGTGGCGGTCATGTTGGCGGCCAGGGCGCCGCCGATCATGGACCGGATACCGAACCGGGCGATGTCCTTGCGCCGTTCCGGCACCAGACCGCCGATCCCTCCGATCATGATCGCGATGGTCCCGAAGTTGGCGAAGCTGCACAGCGCGTACGTGGCGATGGCGAACGACCGCTCCGACAGTTGCTCCTGCATGGCGCTGAGGTCCTGGTAGGCGAGGAATTCGTTCAGGATGGTCTTCTTGCCGATCAACATGCCCACGGCCTGGGCGTCTTCCCACGCCACGCCCATGAACAGGGCCAGCGGCGCGCAGAGCCATCCGAGCATACGTTCAAGCGAAAGCGGCTCGCCGCCCACGTAGGGGGCGAGCCCCACCGCCCAGTTGAACAGGCTGACGAAGGCAATGGCTATGATGAGCATGGCCGCCACGTTCAACGCCAGTCTCAACCCGTCCGACGCGCCGCTGCAGGCCGCATCGATGAAATTGACCCCCGGTTTCGGGACATCCACGGTCACGACGCCCATGGTGCGGGAGGTTTCGGTCTCGGGGGTCATGATCTTGGCGACGACCAGCGCCGCGGGCGCCGACATGAGCGAGGCGGCCAGGAGATGGCCGGCGTCGGCGCCCAGGGCTACGTAGGCGGCCAGCACGGAACCCGCCACGGTCGCCATGCCGGAAGTCATCACGGCCATGATCTCGGACCGGGTCATGGTCTTCAGGTAGGGCAGGATGACGAGCGGCGCGGTGGAAGCCCCGAGATAGACGTTCGCCGCCGCGGCCATGGATTCCGACCCGGAGGCGCCCATCACGCGCACCATGACACGGGCCATCTGCCGGACGATCCACTGAATGAAGCCCAGGTAGAACAGGATCGAGGTAATGGAGGATACGAAGATGATCATCGGGAGCACGGAGAAGCCGAACAGCGCGGTTTCCACCAGGTCACCGAAAACGAACCGCGCGCCCTCGTTGGAGAAGGCGATCACCTTGTTGACAGCCAGCCGGGCCAGGTCGAACACCACCTGGCCGGGCGCCGTGTGTAGTAGAAGCAGAGCCAGCAAGCCCTGCAGGGCCAGGCCGCTGCCGATGAGCCTCCAGTTCATCCGGCTGCGGTTCTCCGACAGGAGCCAGGCGATGGCCAGGAGGACGACCAGGCCGAAGAGGCCGAGGACACGTTCCATGGACGGGCTATCCTTGGCTGGCGGTTCCCGGCCAAAGGGAGGCCAGGCCGACGTATAGGTAACCGGCGAAGAACAGGCACAGGAAGGGAATGGAAGGGTAAATGCCGTTGATGGCCGTGTAGTAGATCAGCAAGCCGAAGTGCACGGCGAACAGCAGTTCCAGCGCGGGAAGCCAGTTCCGGATCCCCCGGTAGCGCAGATTGCGCCATGAGGCCGCCCGAGTCGCCTGGTCCGCCTGGTCCACCTGGTCCGCCTTGCCGAGGATGCCGTATTTGGGCGTCCGCTGGAAACCCGACTTGAGGTTCAGCAGCGCTTCCAGAACAGCCCGCGTGTTGTTGAGGCAGATGCCGATGCCGATGGACATGAGTACAGGAAGGTAAAAGGGGGACCATATCCACCTGGTGCGGTTTATTTCGAACTGTGCGAACAGGTAGAAGAGCGATACGGAAACCGTGGCCGCGCAGAGAAAGGGCAGGTCGATCCAGAAGGAGTTGATCCATCCGGCCTGCACCCGGATCACGATGGACGGGAAGATCAGGACCGAGAGCAGCAGCATGAGCAGGTAGGCCATGTTATTGGTAAGGTGATAGGTCGCCTCCAGCTTGAAACGGAAGGGCAGCGCGCTGCGCCATACCGGGGGCAGCATTTTCTTCGCGGTCTGTATGGACCCCTTGGACCACCGGTGCTGCTGGGTCTTGAAGGCGTTCATTTCCACGGGGAGTTCGGACGGCGTGGTGACTTCCTCCAGGAATACGAAGCGCTGGCCCCGGAGTTGTGCCCGATAGCTCAGGTCCAGGTCCTCGGTCAGCGTGTCATGCTGCCAGCCGCCGGCCGCCTCGATGCATTCCCGGCGCCAGATCCCCGCTGTCCCGTTGAAGTTGAAAAACCGCCCCGACCGGTTCCGGGCGCCGTGCTCCATGACGAAATGGCCGTCCAGCATGATCGCCTGGACCCGGGTCAGGATCGAGTAACCCCGGTTGAGATAGGTCCACCGGGTCTGTACCAGGCCAATCCGCTCGTCACGGAATCGGTGCATGGTGTTCCCGAGGAAGTCCGGCGGCGGGATGAAGTCGGCGTCGAAAATCGCGATGAACGCGCCGCGCGCCACCTCGAGCCCCTCCTGCAATGCGCCCGCCTTGTATCCGGTGCGTTCCTTCCTGTGAAGGTAGTGGATATCGATGCCGGCCGCCCGGTGACGTTCGACGCAACGGGCCGCGAGACCGCGGGTCTCGTCGGTCGAATCGTCCAGTACCTGTATTTCCAGCCGGTCGCGGGGATAGTCGATGCGGCAGACGGCGTCGATCAGCCTTTCGACCACGTACTGTTCGTTGTAGAGGGGAAGCTGCACGGTAACGACCGGGGGCGGATCGCCCAGGGCTTCCGGCTTTACACGCCCGGCCCGGTCCTTATATTTGTAGTACAGATACACCATCAGGTACCGGTGGATCCCGTAGACCGCGAGCAGGAACAGGACGAGGAAGTAGAGAAGTATGAAGATCAGCGAGAGATAGCTCATACATGTCCGTTTCTGCTTACCGCATCCCGCCCGGATTCACTGAACGGCTTGCCCCGATAGCCATCCCCGGCCTCCTGCTCGTGGCCGCCTGTGTCGTCATAGTGGCCATCGGCGACCTGCGGGAGGGTCTGATCGGACCAGGCGGACCAGGCCGACCGTACGACCCTGACGCGTTCCTGCCTGCCTTCCTGTCCTCGTGGGTGGCCCTGCCGGACGCCCTGCTGCTGTTCTGGATCCCCTTCGCCGCGGCATTCATCGCCTACTCGGTCGCCGTCGTCCACCAGGTCCGGGCCGGTGCGTCGTCGGACCGGGATACGTTCTGGTTCATCCTGGCCGCGGCCATCCTCTGCCGCGTCATCCTGCAGTTCAGTCCCCCCACTCTGTCCGACGACATCTACCGGTACCTCTGGGACGCCAGGATGCAGTTCCAGGGCGTAAACCCCTACGTTTACGCCCCGGAGAGCGAGGAAATTGCCCACCTGCGCGATGAATACCATGAGGGAATCAACAATAAGGACGTCCCCACGGTCTATCCGCCCCTGATGCAGGCGGCCTTCATGACCGCGGCGTATCTGTGGTACAGTCCCGCTTCGATGAAACTGCTCTTCACCCTGTGCGACGTGGGCGTGATCATCCTCACGATCCTGATGCTCGGCCGCCGGAACCTACCTCGGGAGCGCGTGCTCATCTACGCCTGGAATCCTCTCGTCCTGGTTGAAATCGCGGGCAGCGGCCACAACGACTCGCTGCCGGGCGTCCTCATGCTCGCCGCGTTGCTGGCCGTGGACGGCCTCCGTCCGGTCCGGGCGGTTGCCTGGCTTGCCCTTTCCATGCTCGCCAAGTGGTTCACCGCCATGCTTGTCCCGTCCTTCTACCGGAAAATACGCGGCATCAGGCCGTTCTGGCTGATTCCGGTCCTGCTGCTCGCCGGTTATCTGCCCTACCTCGGCGCCGGGCCGGACCTGTTCAGCGGACTCCTGGTCTACGGCGACAAGTGGCGGTTCAATGACAGTCTCTTTTCGATCTTCTTCTATCTGACGGATTCGCTGAACGCGTCCAAGGTCATCGCGGCATTGCTTTTTGCCGCCCTGGTCGCGTACTGCGCGGCCAGGATAACCGATCCGTTCCGTTCGGCCTTCGTACTGCTCGGAGGCTATCTCGTGCTTACGCCCACGGTGCAGCCCTGGTACCTGGTCTGGATCATCCCCTTCCTTTGCCTGTACCCCAACCCGGCGTGGATCCTGCTCTCCGGCCTGGCCGCCCTTTCGTATCACGTCGTGATCGGGTTTGTCCTCACCGGGACCTGGGAAGAGGAAATCTGGGTCCGCTATGTACAGTACGTCCCCTTCTACGGCCTGTTGATCGCGCGCTTCGTGAGGGACGGATCGTGGCGGAACGCGCTGAAACCGGCTTCCTGAAGCACGCGGAATTTCACGGGAGCACCGGAGGCGTCGCAACCATGGCGGCGCACCGGCGTAAAGTAACCGGCGCAGGCGTCGGATGCAAGCGCTAAGGCGCCGCGCGGCGTGGCGACGACGGCCGAATTCAATTGACGAAATCCAACCTCGACTGTACACTCCTCCGCCGATATCAGCCAGTTGACCGCGTGAATTTCATGACAAAGCAAGACCAAGCTAGACCGATCTGACCGGAGGATTCAATGTCCGATACATCCCTGTTTTCCCTGGAAGGCAAAAAAATGATCGTCACCGGTGCGAGCAAGGGCATCGGCAAGGCCATCGCACTGGGGGCCGCCCGTGCGGGCGCCGACCTGGCGATCGGAAGCCGCACCCGGGCCGACCTGGAGCCGGTGGCTTCCGAGATCCGGTCGATGGGCCGCGAATGCGTCGTTCATACGGTGGACGTAGGCAAGTTGGACTCGATCCGCACGTTTGTGGACCAGGTGCTCGCGGACGCGGGAGACATCGATATCCTGGTCAACAATGCCGGTTGCAACCGGATCATGCCGGTGCTCGAAGTCACCGAGGAAGTGTACGACGAGATTGTCGACGTGAACCTGAAAAGCGTCTTCTTCCTCAGCCAGGCCCTCGCCGCGCACATGATCGAACGGGGCCGTGGTGGGCGCATCATCAACGTATCGTCCCAGGTGGGCGTTGTCGGCGGTCCGCTACGGGCGGCCTACACGGCGGCCAAGGGCGGCGTGTGCACGCTGACCAAGTCCATGGCCGCCGAGTGGGCGGAGCACGGCATCACCGTGAACGCCGTGGCGCCGACCATGACGCGAACCCCCATGGTGGAGAAGGCGATGGAGAACCCGGGGTTCCGGGCCAATATCAAGAAGATCCTGCTGGGACGGCTGGCCGAACCGGACGAAATCGCCAGTTCGATCATCTACCTCGCGTCCGACGCGAGCGCCATGGTAACGGGCCATACCATGGTCGTGGACGGCGGTTACACGGCCGTGTGACGACAGTCAGCGGTCCTGCATCAACCGTCATCAAGGTCAGTACCACTCGTCAAGATAAGTACTGCTGGATTAGATCAATTCCGCTGGCGTCTGACCTGGGCCCGGGCCCGGTTGTGCTCGCGGTTGGTAACGGAAAAGATGTGCCTGCCGTCCCCGCGGGCTACGAAGAAGAGATAGGGCACGTCCTCCGGGTAGAGCGCGGCGTGAATGGACGCCTCACCGGGGCTGCAGATCGGTCCCGGCGGCAGCCCGGCATGCACATACGTGTTATAGGGCGAGGGGTGGGACAGGTGCTTCTCGTAGAGTCTCATGTTCGGCCTGCCGATCCCGTACTGGACCGTGGGGTCGGCCTCCAGTCGCATGCCCCTCTGCAGCCTGTTGTGAAATACCCCCGAAATGACGTCCCTTTCGTCGTCCACCATCGCTTCCTGTTCGATGATGGAAGCCAGGGTGACGATCTCGTGTAAACTATACTCCAGTTCCTCCGCCCGCTTGCGGTACTCCTCGGTGATGGTTTGCAGATGTCGCGACGTCATCTGCTTGAGGATGTCGTCGACGGTCATGTCCGGGTACATGTTGTAGGTCGCCGGGTACAGGTATCCCTCCAGGGAGGGCGCTTCGATCCCCAGCGATCGCACGGCCTCCGGATCGACGGACCGTTGAACGAACGCGGTGGAATCGATGCCGATCCTCGCCCGCAGGATCCGGGCCGTTTCAGGGATGGTCAGGCCCTCCGGGACATTGACGCGATTGACCACGATCTTGCCCTCGACGAGCATGCTCAGGATCTGGCCGGCGTCCATGTAGGACTCGATTTCGTAACGTCCAGCGTTTATGCCGTGCCCCACTCCCCTGTAACGCGCCAGCAGTTCGAACAGGATCGCGTGACGTACCACGCCCCGGTCTTCCAGGTCCCCGGCGACGTCGGTCAGGGTCATGCCGGGTTCGACGGTGTACTGGATGACGGTATCGCGCTCGACCGCGAGGTTGGAGAACTGGTAGGCCGCGACCAGCACGGCCGTTCCGAATAGCACGACGAGGACGATGGCAGCGGGAAGTAGCATTTTCATGGTCGTGAATCCGGTTCTGTCGCCTTCCCCCGGCGGAAGTCCAGGTAGTTCTGCAGCAGCAGCGTGGCGGCAATCCGGTCCAGGCTGCCCTTGTTTCCCCGGGCCGTGCTGCCCATTTCGTGCATGGTCCGACGGGCCGAAACGCTGGTCAACCGCTCGTCCCACGTACGTACATCGCAGGACACCTTCTTCCGCAACTCGTCCGCCAACGCCTCGACCTTCCCGGCCATTTCGCCCGCGGTTCCGTCCATATGGACCGGCAATCCCAGGATGATCTCCCGCACCTGCTGTTCCTCGACGATAACCACGATGGATGCCAGGGATTCGACCGTGTCTGCCGTCTGGAGCGTATCCAGCCCCTGGGCGATCAGACCGGCCGGATCGCTAAGGGCGAGCCCGACGCGTCTTTCACCGTAATCTACGGCGAGTACCCGTCCCACCGGGGGTTGGCCCGTTCCGGTTCCCGAGGGAGCGACGGTATCGGCGAGATCACCAGCCAGGCCATCGGCGCCATGTGTCGGGAGGCCAGTCTGCCGTCCGCGCTTCGACTTCTGACGTCGCGGCGTCGTGGCGCTGTTGGGTCTGTTTTTACGGGGCATGTCGATCTTTCCTGCCTCACGCGGCAACGGAAGCCGCTCAGTGCTTCGTCGCCCGTTCCCGCTCGATCATCGGCGGCAGCCCGGTCACGCTGATGCGCCAGAGCAGGCGGCGGTCACGAGGTCCGGTGGCCGGTTCCAGCACCGTGGCCTTGTGCAGGGTCGAAAAGGTGTCCCACGCACCCGCGTCGCCCACCCTGAAGTCGTACTCGGTCACGTACTCCGGCTTGATGGCGTGGGCGGCCAGTTCATCCAGCAGGTCGAAGGCCTCGTCATCCGGCATGCCGACGATGCCGAAGGAACTGCCGCAGACGCCGTAGAGCGCTTTGCGTCCAGTGACCGGGTGGCGTTTGACCAGGGGATGGTAGACGTTCTCGACCCGGTCCTTCTGGTCCAGCGTCAGCTTTTCCGCCGAGGTCGAAGACTCCTCGTTCATGTCCGCCCGGTTTCCGTAGTGATGCAGAACGGACAGGTTGTCGATGGTGTCTTTCATCTTCACGGGCAGGTCGTCGTAGGCGGTCATCTGGTCGGCGAAGTAGGTAGGACAGCCCCCATCGGGCCACTGCCGGCCGTAAACGACCGTGGAACTGTTGGGCGGGTCCTGGTAGGCCACGTCCGTGTGCCAGAAGGCCGCGCCTTCGTAGACGCCGATGGGACGCCCGTCTTCGAAAATGTTGGAGAGGTTGAGTATGGCCGAATGGTTCTCGTGGCGCAGGTGATCCAGGAAATGGGGCTTCTGGGCGCCGAACTCCCTGGTGAAGGCGTCGTAGCGGTCGAAGGTCATTTCCTGGCCGGGGATCACGATCAGGCCATGTTCGTGAAATACCCGCAGGATTTCGCGCATGACTTCCGGTTCCAGCGGTTCCGACAGATCGACGCCGGATATCTCCATGCCGAATCCGGGCAGGGGTCTCGCGGAAATTCGCATGGCGGTCACCTCCCGTTCCTCAAGGCGCCATCTCCATTACGCCGTCCTATGCCGGTGCGCCATAGGGACTGTCTTGAAACACGGCCTTCAGGTCCCGCGCCCATCCCGATTCGGGCAGGAAGCGTGCGCAGTCGTTCCAACCCGATTCGAGGGCCGCACGGAACAGCGGTTCCGCGGATGACCGCGGCCACGCGCCGATCAGCCGGAACAGCGCGGGCGAATACGCGCCGGGCCTGGGTGGCCCGTTCGGTCCGCCCGGTCCGGCCGGTTCGGGCTGTCCGTCCGACGCAGACGATCCGGCCGGTGCAGACGACTCCGACCGGTTCATAGAGTGGACGGCCGCCGCGTAAAGCCGGTCACCATACCGCGCAAGCAGCTCGTCCACCGTGGTCTCGCCATCCGGTACGGGTTCGTCCTCCGTCTTGAAAAGCAACTGCAACAGGGGCGCCATGGCCTCGTCGGGCAGCGCTTCTGCCGGGCACTCGAGCAGGGAGACATATACCGCGTCCCGGGTATATTCCGCACCCAGGCTGCCCAGGTGGCCGTACTGATCGCCGACCGGCGGCGGCGTCCCGTACGCGACGGGCGCCAGGGTCCGCTCCGGTGGGAGTACTGTTTCCCCGTCCGACGGGAAGACTTCCCGGTAGGTCGTAAGGGTGAGCCGTTTGACCTCGTACGCGTACATGTCGGGGTGGACGTCTTGTACGCGATCCGCGGCGAACAGCAGCCACCCGGGCGCATATAAGGCCTCGTCCCGGTAGAGTACTGCGCGGATCGGCTCGGATGCCCCGTCGGCCAGGATACGCAACTCGGCGGCATCGAGAGGAAGGCTCTGGACGGTCCGGTGCGCCACGTCGAACAGCACCGCCACCTTCTGCAGATCTTCCTCGCCTTCGAGTTTCAACGACGATTTCAGGGTGTTCTCGGCGGCTTTACCGAGCCTGCCCAGCGGTTCGACCACCGCCCAACTGCCCTTTATTTCCGAATGTCCCCGGCCGATCCAGCCGCCCCGGTTGAACCAGTTCGCGATCGATCGAACGAGCAGGATCGCGACCACAATGAAGAGGGCAATGATGAGAAGGCGTTGAAACATGATGGGCTAACGCGCGACTCCCAGCATGTCGAACACGATGCCGCAATAGGCCCGTGCGACACGGAGAGTGGACTCGATACTGACGAATTCATTGGCCTGGCAGGTGTTTCCCCCTTCGGGTCCGTACACCAGCGTCGGGATGCCTCCGGTCACGGCAAAGTGATTCGTGTCAGCCACGCTCCTTGCCAGGGCGTATCGCACCGGCCGGCCGAGTTGTTCCTCGACCCGCTTCCGAGTGGACTGGACGAACTTCGAACCGGGATCCACGATGTACGGCGCCGGCGCGGGCGTGGGCCGGTCGTCCCACGTGACACGCCACTCGGACGCGATCGACAGGGACCGGATCAGTGCCTCGATGTCCTGCGCGGCCTCGTTGATCGACTGTCCGGGCAGTATGTGCCTGTCGAGGACGACCTGCGCGTGTTCCGGCACAAGGATGATGTTTCTCCCCCCGCTGATTTCGATGACGCAGATTGTGCCACCGAGGTCGAACTCCTCGTTCCAGCCCAGTTCGATCCGGTCCAGGGCCGTGATGATCTTCGCGGCGTCATGAACCGCGTTGACGCCTTCTCCCGTATACGCGGCGTGGGCCGTCCTGCCCGCCAGGTCGATCTTGATGACGTGGCGGCCCCGCGAACCGATGCGCAAGCGTCCCGGCGGCGTGGGTTCGGGTATGAGGCAGCCTTCGCACCCCTCGAGCAACCCGCTGTCGATCAGTGCGTGAGCGCCCCGGGACCAGTTCTCCTCGTCGGTCGTGGCGGAGACGATCAGGTCGCCGGCCAGTTCCGTCCCGTCCCGGACGATGGCCTCCACTGCGGCGAGCACGGCCGCCGCGCCGGCCTTCATGTCGTGCGCGCCGAGCCCGTACATGCATCCGTCTTTGACCACGGGCGACCACGGGTCAGTTTCCCAGCCATCGCACGCGTCGAAGGTGTCCTGGTGGAAATTGAGCATGATCGCGCGGCCGTTATCAAGCCCGTTCCTTTGGTCGTTCCCGTTCTCGCGGCCGGGAATCCGCACGGCCAGGGTGTCGCCCGAATCCTCCACCGGAATCCGGTGGATCCCGGCAAGACCGATCTCGCCGAAAAACCCGTGGAGCATGTCGCCCAGTGCCCGTTCGTTTCCCGTGACCGACGGAATGGCGACCAGCCCTTCGATCAGTTCGGTGATTCGCCCGTGTGTGATAGACTTGATGATGGCTTCCAGGGTCATGTGTCCGGCCGTTTCGTTACGCGTTCCGAAGCCCGTATTCATCGGTCTTCCGCTCCTTCTCATGATACAACGTAAAGCCCTGGCAGACAAGAGAATTATCTTGACATGAAGTGCCGTGCGCGTTAGTTATACCAGCGCTTCAGGGGCAGTTGGGATTCATTCATTTTTCCGGAGTCAGACATGGCATCAGAGAACTACGACGTGGCAGTGGTCGGCGGCGGCCCCGGGGGGTACGTTTCGGCGATTCGGGCGGCCCAACTGGGCTTGAAATCGGTGGTGATCGAGAAGGACAAGCCTGGCGGCGTGTGCCTGAACTGGGGGTGCATTCCCACCAAGGCGCTGCTGAAGAACGCCGAGCTTGTGCTGACCCTGCGCCACGCCGAAGATTACGGCATTTCCTGCGACAACCTGCGGTTCGACATGGGCAAGGCCGTACAGCGCAGCCGCAAGGCCGCCGACACGCTGGCCGGCGGCATCAAGTTCCTCCTCAAGAAGAACAAGGTGGATCTCGTCAGCGGCCACGGCCGCCTGGCTTCGGCCACTTCCGTCGACGTGACGAACGGCAAGGGCAAAACGCAGACCGTGAACGCCCGTTCGATCGTCCTGGCGACGGGTTCGCGCTCCAAGGCGATCCCGGCCGTCCCGGTGGACGGAAAGCGGATCATAACCAGTACCGAGGCCATGCTGATCGAGGAGCCGCCCGGGTCGATGACCATCATCGGCGGCGGTGCGATCGGCGTGGAGTTCGCTTACTACTACGCGGCCTACGGTACCGAGGTGACCATCGTCGAGATGCTTCCTCACCTGCTGCCCGTGGAAGACGAGGAGATCAGCGAAACGCTGGAAAAGAGCTTCGCGAAACTGGGGATCGGGATCAAGACCGGCGCGCGCGTCGAATCGGCCGAATCAGGTTCGGACGGCACCTCGGTGACCGTAACCGTCGACGGGAAAGAAGAGACGCTGCAAGCCGACGTCACGCTCCTGGCCATAGGCCGCGACGCGAATATCGAGGATATCGGGCTGGAAGCACTCGGCGTCGAGACCGACCGGGGCTTCATCAGGGTGGATGACGAGTGCCGGACGACGGTGTCCGGCGTGTACGCCATCGGCGACGTCACGGGCCCGCCCCTCCTCGCCCACAAGGCGTCCGCGGAAGGGATCAACCTGGTGGAGCGCCTCGCGGGCCATCCATCGGCGCCCATCGATCGCGGGAACATACCCGCGTGTACCTATTGCCAGCCCCAGGTCGCCAGCGTCGGCCTGACCGAGGCGCAGGCCGCCGCGGAACGCGAAGTCCAGGTTTTCAGAATGCCCTATCGCTCGAGCGGCAAGGCCGTGGCCGCCGGCCAGACGGACGGCATGGTCAAGCTGATCGCGGACGCGAAGTACGGCGAAATACTCGGCGCGCACATCATCGGAGCGGACGCCACGGAACTGATCGCGGAGATCTGCACCGCGCGCACGCTTGAATCGACCACCCGGGAACTCCACAAGACCATTCACGCCCACCCCACGCTGTCGGAACTGGTCATGGAAGCCGCCGCCGGGTTGGAAGGCGCGGCGATCCACATCTAGGGCTGCCCGCATGCCTTGCTCGGCCCGCTTTTTCCTCGCCGCCCTTGTCCTCATCGCCGGGACCGCGGTCCCGGGTTGCGATGCCGGACCGGGTCCTCCCTCAAACAGGCTGTCTGGAGAAACCAGCCTCTATCTGCGCGCCCACGCCCGGAATCCGGTGAACTGGCATCCCTGGGACGCGGAGGCGATCGAACGCGCCCGCGGGGAGGGGAAACCCATCTTCCTGTCCGTCGGCTACGCGACCTGCTACTGGTGCCACGTCATGGAGCGCGAGGTGTTCTCCGACCCCGACATCGCCGCGGTCATGAACGCCCATTTCGTAAACATCAAGGTAGACCGGGAAGAACGGCCGGATATAGACGAGATCTACATGACGGCCACCCAGCTCATCACGGGCGGAGGCGGCTGGCCCAATTCGGTGTTCCTCACGCCGGATCTCAAGCCGTTTTTCGCCGGTACTTACTTTCCGCCGGAGGACCTGCCCGGCCGGCCCGGATTCCCCCGCGTGCTGAACTTGATGAGGGACGCCTGGGAAAACCGCAGGGACGACCTGGTCGAACAGGCGGGCCGGGTGGCCGAAGCGATCCGCTCGTTTCAGCGCGACCAGGTCGCGGCCGACGGGACGGCGGAACCGGACGACGCCATCCTGTCCGGCGCCCGGTCCCATCTGAAGACGCGTTACGACGCCATAAACGGCGGATTCGGTCCCGCACCCAAGTTCCCGGCGCCCCTGCGTATCGAACTCGCGCTGAAGGAATACGAACGCACCGGCGACGGGTCCCTGCTGTCTATGGCCACCCACACCCTGGACGTCATGATGCGGGGCGGCCTCTACGACCACGTGGGCGGTGGATTTCACCGGTATGCCACGGATTCCGCCTGGCGCATCCCCCATTTCGAGAAGATGCTGTACAACCAGGCGGATCTCGCCCGGGTCTACCTGATGGCCTTTGTCATGACCGGCGACGCCGCCTACCGTGCCGTCGCCGAAGACGTGCTCGCCTTTGTCCAGAGGGAGATGCAGTCCGTCGACGGTGCGTTCCACACGTCGGTGGATTCCGAGACCGACGCCGTGGAGGGCCGGTACTACCTCTGGTCCGAGGCGGAGATCAGGGAGACGCTCGGGGCGGACGCCGACGTGTTTCTGGGTAGGTATGGACTGGCGCCGATGCCCGGGGTGGCGGCGGCTACCGGAAGTGCGGCTGTCGAAGACGCGTCGGAGGGCGTCGCGGACGTTCCCGCCGGATCCGGCGTCCTGTACGTCCGGGAGGAAGCGGGCTCGACCGGACCTTTCGCCGGACTGGAAGCCATGCGCGAAGCGCTGCGGTCGGCGCGGTCGAAGCGCAAGCGTCCCGTGGTGGACCCCAAGGTGATCGCGGCCTGGAACGGCCAGATGATCGACGCCTTCGCCTACGCGGGGCTTGTGACCGGAGACGGACGGTACATTGAAACGGCCGCGCGGGCAGCGGACTTCATGCTCGACCGGCTCTGGGACGACGAACTCGGCCTCTACCGGATCTATTCCGACGGTGCGGTTCGCAGACGCGCTTTCCAGGAGGATTATGCCCGCCTGATCGGGGGGTTGCTCAGTCTGTACGAGGCCAGTGCGGATTCCCGCTGGCTTGCCGCGGCCGAAACGCTCACGAACCGGATGAACGAGCGCTTCTGGGATTTGGATACCGGCGGGTACTACTTCGGGGAATCTGAGGAATACCAGCTCCTGCGCACGAGAAACGCCTTCGACGGGGCACGGGCATCGGGGAACGGCGTGGCCGCCCGGGCGCTGCTCTCACTGGCGCGCCACACCGGCGATACGCGGTACCGTGCGCGGGCCGCGCGTCTTTTTGGCGTCTACGCCGCGTCGATGATGGAGGTCCCCGGTCGGTTCACCTCCATGATCCTTGCGTTGCAGGTTTATTTGCTCGGTGAAGGGGATGGGGTGCGCACGGGAGACGGGGCCGGCGGACCCAATGCTGCGGTCGGCGGGGCCGGCGGACCCAGTGGCGGGGTCGACGGCGCCGAGTCCGGATTCGGCGGCAACGCGAAGGTCGAGGCCTGCCTGAACGCCGTACCGGGCCCGCGCGACGGGGTGATTGACGCGACCGTATCGATCCGTATCGAGGAAGGCTGGCACATTATCGGCGACAGGACCAATGTACAGGGCCTGGTTCCCACGGCCCTGACGTTCAATGCGGATCTGCCCATCCGGACCGCCGCGGTTGCCTATCCACCGGCGGATACGTTGCGGTTCGGCTTCTCCGACGTTCCGGTGGAAGTGTACCAGGGGGAAATCCGGCTGACCGCCCGAATCGAAGTGGACTCCAGACAGCTGGCGGAAGGCGGATCGCTCGCGGAGGGCGGGCGACTTTACGCGACTCTGTACTACCAGGCCTGCAACGACGCCGTCTGCCTTGCGCCGGCGGAAAAGGCCCTGTCCGTCCCGCTCGATCCGTGAAAGCAGTTGCCGAATACATCCGCAATGGTGTACAGTAACGGGAATACCGGATTTACACAGGATTCGCCATGCCTGAGACCCATCTCGAGGCCGACCCGCGACTGAGCGCACCGATGCGCCGGCATCTCCGTTCGCTTCACCTGGATACGGTGGAAGCCTACAGGACCTGGTGCCGGGAGAACGGTTTCAACATCCGCCTCAACAAGACCCTGCCGCAGCGCCGTCGGGAACTGGCCTCGTCACAAAAGACCACGAAACAGCACCGGATCGACGCGGAACTCGAGGCGCATATCACCGCCCTGGGTCTGGGTACCGTCGCGGAGTACCAGGCGTGGTGCCGGGCGCACGGTGCCGGGGACGGCCTGCAGAAAAGCAAGGCGCAACGCCGGCAGGAGGTCCAGTTGGGGCAGCAGGCGCGCAGCCGGGAGAAGGCCGACCGGTCGTCCGCCAGCCAGCACCGCAGGCGCCGGAAAGACCTGCTGAAGCGGATCGCCGCCGGCGAGGTCGACGACCGGGAACTCACCAGTCCCGTACTGCTCCGGGTGCGCCATCTCTTTCAGAACGCGCCGCTCGACCCGAAGGCCCGATCCGCTTTCCTGACGCTCCTCCTGCACGTCGAAAGACAGGGCAGACTGTTTCATCTCAAGCCGGTGGTGCCTCAATACGGGCCGCAGCCGGCCAACAATTTCGTGGACGGGCTGGCGTCGCTGGCCGCCTGGCACGACCGCTGGATCCGAAAGGTCGAGTCCTGGAAACCGGACAGCCACAACGGCCGGCGGCAGTTCGGCGCGCTGGCACGGCATCTCCTGGCCGAGTACGACGTGCCCGCGTGCATGGATACGGCATTCTTCGCGGGTATGGATTCCGAGGCGAATACCCGGCAGGATTGGTTCGTTCATGTCGGTACCGGCCAGAACATTCGCAAGGCCGCCATCCCGCTTCGATTCACCAAGCGCATGGCCCATGCATTCATCGTGTCCGCACCGACCGGATACACGGTGGACGCGGCCCTTCGCTGGGCCCAGGTGATCGGGATGGGCGGCGACGACCAGCTGGCGGAGGCGGTCTGCGATTCGATGCTCGGGGAGAGGTTCGGGGAAGGGTCGTTCTGGGAGACCGTGCTGCACTTCTTTGTGAACCATCCCCTGCTCGACGTGGCGCACGTGGGACCGATCGTCGATTACGTCCATCACCGACGGACGGCCGCCCAGGAGCGGAGGGAGCCGGACGGAAGCGTTCGTCTCATCGATCCGCCCGAACCGGACTTCACCATGAAGGGCCGAACGCCCGAATCCATGTTGCGGCGGGTGGAGGCCTGGCACCGCGGGTTGAATCGATCCCAGCCTAAGAAACCCCGCCAGTGGGCATCCTGCGGGGTAGATGGATACACGTGGGTGGACGAGGACGAAAGGGCGGGGGAGATCCGGACCTGGCGCATCGAGGAGATCCGCAACAGCCGGGACCTGGCCTACGAGGGCAAGCACATGAAGCACTGTGTGGCTTCGTACCTGACTTCCTGCGCGAATGGGACCCGGTCCATCTGGTCCATGAAGGTCGATTACCTGGGATCCGGAGCGACCAGAAACGTGTTGACCATCGAACTGCTCAACAACAAGAAGTACATCCGGCAGGTGCGTGGTCGCAGCAACAGCCGGCCCCTGGACGCCCACAGCGGACGCGCGCAGGAAGGCTGGAACGTGCTGACCATGTGGGCGGACAAGGAAGGACTGACGCTTCCGGGGGGCAGGTCGTGGGCCATGCGCAGGGTTTAGCAAAAAGTAAGCGACGGCATTTGGGCGGCCGCATGGGAAGCGGCAAGGAATGCCGTCGCTCTGATGATTGGATATGCTCCCGCAGGGCGCCGGAGTCATATCGAATCCTTGATCATTGGCGGGCCATCGATCGTGGCCGTGATGCAATCACGTGTTCGACGTCCGCCTCTACTACTCTATTGGACTCCGAAACGCCGAAAAAGATGCGTTAAATCGGTCTTGGCCTACGTTTTCTCGATCCCGGAGGACCAGGGCCCCGCGAGTGCACTCTCGAACGATGCCTATCGAAACGATTACCTTTCTCGCCGCGATCACGGGCTATGCCGGGTTGACCGCGAACATGGCTCTGGTCGCCGCAGGCCGGCACCGGCCGATACACATGACGCCGGTCGCGCTGATCGTCTTCGCCCATGTGCTGATGGTCTGGCACTACCGATACGAATGGGAGATCGCCCTGGCCACGCGAAACGGGTACGCGGGGTTTGTTATATTCCATGCCGCGCTGCTCGGTATCCTGGCCGCCCCGCTGGCCGGGAACCTGTGGGCAAAGCGGCTCGTGGCCTTCTCGTTCCTCGTCGCCGCCATGGGAGCCAGCGGCGCCGTGATGCGTTACGACGAAGTGGCCATATACCGTCTGCCTGTTTTCGTATGCGATCTCGTTGGACTTTCCGCGCTGGCTTACTGGATATTCGGTCGGTCCAGACCCTAGGAGGACTCAGCGATGATGAGCCTGGCTGAACAGAAGGCCTTTTTCGAGGAAGAGGGTTACCTGGTCGTCGAGGGCGTGCTGTCGGAAGACGAACTGGCCGCATGCCACGAGGAAATCGAACGCCTGCACCGGCTGTCGGCGGAACTCGAGTCCGCCGGCGATCCGGCATCCTCGCGTTTCCAGCGCGAACCCTACGCGAAGGGCGCGAACCGGCCGGACGGCCTGCCCGTGCTGAGGAAAATCGAAAACACGCGGGAGATCTCGACGTTCTTTCGCGACCTCTCCGTCCATCCCAGGCTGCTCCGGGTGGTGGGTGGATTGCTCGGTCCCGACCTGCTGCTCTTCCGCAGCACCCTGATGCTCAAGCCGGCCTTTCACGGCTCCGCCCATGCGCCGCACCAGGATTCGGCCTATTGGCCCATCGAACCGCCCGCGCTCGTGACCGTCAGCATTGCCCTGAACGAAGCCACGACCGAGAACGGCTGCTTCAAAGTCATCCCGCGCAGCCACACCTGGGGGTTGAAAGACTGGGGTCTTATCGCGCAGGCACAAGATGCGGAACCCGCGCAAGAGCGCGATCTGCGGGATGCCAATCAGGTCGAGGTGCCGCTGAAGGCCGGCAGCGCGCTCTTTTTCCACAGCCTGATGGTACACGGCTCCGGTCCCAACCGGTCCCCCCACCC